>NZ_WJYH01000049.1:0-31936 GCF_009668065.1 Acinetobacter sp. RIT698 | reverse complement strand
TTAAATAAACACCGAGGAATGGAGATTTTTCCTAAAAAATTTCCAACAAAAAAAGTTAAAACTGGAACTTTTTAATACCGCGATTTAATCGGCTATAGCTCATAATAAAAAAAATGGTTACGCACGGATAATAACTTTGGATATTGCAGTGATTGGTAGTGGTATGGCTGGCCTGGCCACCGCAAGAATTCTTAAAGATGCAGGTCATAACATTACCATCTTCGAAGCATTACCTGGTCGTGGTATGGATAGTCACAGCATTGAGTTTGAAGGTGGTTTAATTGATGCACCTTTGCGCGTGATGAATCAGCATTTATGGAAAAATACACTGAGCCTTGCAACACACCTTGGCATAAAAACCTTTCCAGTGCGTACCTTTATGGCATGCAGTTGGTTATTTGAAGACAAAACAGAAACTTGGTTGACCACATCACGTACCCGTATTGGTAATTTCCCCATTATCAATAACCGTAAAGGGATTAAGCAGTATGGTTGGCGTTTAGTCAAAGGGATGTTGCAGCTTAAAACCGCCATTTCTCAATTTTTTAAATCTAAAAATCAAGACATTACCCTTGCTGATTTTATCAATCACAATGACATTGAAGAAGTATTTTGGCATGGTGCAGTGATGCCTGTGCTTTATACCATTTGCACCTGTGACCCTAAAACTATTGGTGAATGGCCAGCAAAACCGCTCTTAATCTTTTTAAAGCAATTAACCGATGGTGATGCTTTATTGCGTTTACATGGTGGAACGCCTGCTTTTGTCGATAAATTGATTGAAGGTATTGATATTCATAGCGGTTCTGAAATCACCAAAGTTGATGAACAGGGTAGTGCTGTTCTGGTTGAAAATGCACATGGTGAGCAATTTCAATTTGACCGTGTGGTGGTTGCAACACCGACCAATAAATTAGAAAACTTTTTAAATAAACAACAATTTGCTGACGATATTGCTTTATTGCAAAAATTTAAGTTTGAGCAAGGCGAGTTGGTTATGCATACCGATGCATCAGTGATGCCGCCAAATCGTAAAGATTGGGCTGTATTGAGTTATATGATGGACCGTAAATTTACCAAACAACAATTCACAGTTTGGCTGAACTCGATTGAACCAAGTCTGGTGGGTAAATCTCCAGTGTTCCAAACATGGCGTCCTGTGACCAGCATCGATCCGAAGAAAGTCATTTCTACAGTGACCTTAACCCGTGCTGTGGTGGATTCTGAAACAGTAGCATTGAACATTGAGTTGCAAGCGCGTCATAAAGTCGCTAATCGTAAAGTATTCTATTGTGGCTCATGGTCATGTGATGGTTTGCCAATTCTTGAATCTGCGGTAACTTCTGCAATGCATATCGCAGAAATTTTTGGTGCACCATTGCCATTTGTAGGATTAAAACCTAAAGTTGAGGTGGCTCCGCAACTTGGCTATTAAAGCCCAGTGAATTCATATAAAGTTTAATGAATTCATAACTGAATAAGTGAATGATTTAAAATGAAATGGCTTCAAGTGATTCAGCAAAAACTTCCAAAACATAAATATGCAATCGATGCAAAAATGTTAGGAGATTCTGCTGAGTGTGCTTGGACTAACTTAGGGTATTGGGATGAGACTACATCCTCTTACCCTCAAGCCTGTCAGCAACTTGCTGAACGACTTGCACAAGCGGTACAGCTTAATCAACATGATCGGGTACTGGATTTAGGTTGTGGTCAAGGTGCCAGTTTAAAATACTGGTTAGAACACTACCAAATTCAAGATTTAGAGGCGGTTGAGTTACAACAACAGTGTGTCGATAAAATTCAAAAACAACTCCCGCAAATTAAGGCGATTCACTGCCAATCTTTTTTAAATTTAAATGCGCTTTTATTGACGCAACCTTTTGATGTGGTGTTGTGTATTGATGCGGCTTACCATAGCGATTTAAATTTATTTTTAAATTCAGTCGTCCCAATTTTAAATTCAAAAGGTCGTTTGGGTTTTCATACGTTGATGCTTTCAGACACAGTTTTAAATTCAAAACAAAAAATGAAATATAAATGGCTACTTAAAGCCGCTGATGTCGATTTAAAATCACTGATGACCGCGACTCAAATCAATCATGCCCTGCAACAGCATGGTCTTGAGCAAATCGCGCTAGAAGATCTCTCTACAGCAGTATTGGCTGGTTTTAGTCAATATATTGCGACAAGAGCGAAAACGGAGCGTGGAGGGCTAGATCAAATCAAAATACAAATGACCGCAAAACTTTGTCAAAGGTTATTTGAAGAGGGAATTGTTCGATATATACAGCTCAACGCAGTCAAAACATAATTTTTATTATTTGCGACGCTATCAAACAGATCAAAAAAATTATAAGAAAATACATAAGCCAAAAACAACAAAGCCTCACTAAAAAAGCGAGGCTAAGTAAAAATGGTGCCGGCACACGGATTCGAACTGTGGACCTACTGATTACAAGTCAGTTGCTCTACCAACTGAGCTATGCCGGCAACGTGGCGAGAATTTTACAGAATATTTATAAGATTGCAAGCCAAAAAATAAACAATTGAATAATCTTTAATATTTATAGTCTTAGCGATGGGGTCTTGGTCTGAAGCTGATAATACCGTGTGTTATGAATGCTTAGATTTTTAGAGAGCAAAGGGTTTTTGCAGGCAGACAAAATAGCAAAGATAGCTAGAGTAACGGCAATTAGAGTAATGACAACTAGAGCAACGATTAATAATCGCTTTAAGCTTCCGATTAAAAAGGCTTACGGAGGGGTAAGCCTTGAGTATTTGGGGTTAAATCAATAAATCTTTATCAGTTTTGAAATATAGACTTATTTTCTCCTTAAAATATGATCCAGATCTTGTGCGCATTCTTCTAGGGTGATTGCCATATCTATTTGCATTTGGGGTTTCAATTCGTTTGCGAGTTTTCTCCATTGCTCAATCAATTGGATAGCTTTCTGAATTTTATGCTTATTTACATCTTTGGCAATAGTTGGGGTGTATCCACCACGTTTAGCATTTTTGACTTGTCTTACATAATTGGCGCTGTTATTCATTGTCACTCCCGAATAGCAGTTTTATGCTTTTAACTTGTTTGAATCGCTAATAAGTACCGCATCATGATTATCTTAAGAGAACGTTACATCTATATGATTTTTATTTTGTATTTCACCTCCTTTGAATCGTGCTAGAAGTTCTTTTCACTTGATACTAATTCAAGAAAGTTTGAATTGAAATAGTCAATTGTCTTTTTAGTTGAGTGGATATGTATCTATTTGCTTCAAAAAATAGCTCAAATATCGTATAAATAAGCTAAGTAAAAACTAGAACAATTGAGAATGAAACGATTCAGTATTTTATTATTATTGGTTTCTGTCGCACATGCTGAAGCTCCTAAAGAATGTCAGTTACTTGAACAGACCTCCGAAATGTTAATGCAGTTACGTCAAAACGGTTTATCGTTGGATGATGTTGATTTTAATCCTGAAGCATTGTCTGCAAAAGAACAGGTATTGTTAAAAGGTATGATTGACGATGCAAAGGGTGTACCGATTTATCAGATACCTTTAACCCGACAAAAAGCGATTAATGATTTTAAAATTAAGTGGCAAGAGGTGTGTCAGTCTGCGGATGTTGTGATGCCAACTGAGACGAGATAAAGGATTGTTTTTTATTTCGCCTATAGTGTTATGGTTAAATTGAGGGTGGCATTTCTGAAAGCATTCAATAACCTATGAAAAACAAAACTTTTAGCGTTTAATCAACTGTGCTTTGTATTTACTTCTGTTTAGGAATGGTATGAAATATCAACCGCCTTATACCATCACATCAAAAATCATTCATCTGATTGCGCAGATCAGTGAGAATATAGGGCGTTTGAGTGCTTTAGAGGAAGTCCAACACAACTTAAAACTGAGAAAAGCCAATCGTATCCGAACAATTCAAGGTTCGCTTGCAATTGAAGGAAATACCCTCAGCACAGAACAAATTACTGCGATTTTGAATGGTAAAGCTGTAATTGCACCACCTAAAGAAGTTCAAGAAGTACGTAATGCCATAAAAGCTTATGACGCATTTCAAAAATGGCAACCCAGTCAAGAAGCAGATTTATTACAAGCACACCAAATTTTAATGACAGGCTTGATTGATGATGTTGGACAATACCGTCATACCAATGTAGGTGTCATGTCTGGTGATCATGTGGTGCATATGGCTCCGCCAGCGAATCAGGTTCCTCGTTTAATGTCTGATTTACTGGAATGGCTTAAAGATAGCCAAGAACACCCACTCATTCAGAGTTCGGTATTTCATTATGAGTTTGAGTTTATACATCCATTTGCTGATGGGAATGGACGTATGGGGAGACTTTGGCAAACATTGATACTTAGCCGATGGAATACTATTTTTGCAAATATTCCTGTTGAGAGTCTGATTTATCAAAATCAAAAGGCCTACTATGAGGCTTTACAAGCCAGCACAGACCGTACTGATTCTGCAGCATTTATAGAGTTTATTTTGCAGATGATTTTGGATGCGATATTGGACTCAAATAATACCGCTCAAGATAGCGCTCAAGTTGACGTACAAGTAAGCGACCAAGTTCAGCGTTTAATTTCAGTTATGCAGGAAAAAGAGTATAGCTTGTTTGAATTGATGCGGTTATTAGATTTATCCCATCGTGCAACATTCCAAAAGAATTATCTCAATCCTGCGTTAGACGCAAACCTTATTGAACGTACCATTCCAGATAAGCCGAAAAGCCCTAAACAACGATATAGATTGAAGTGAAATAAAAGTAATTTCTCCTATTACCCAATTCGGACGGGGGAATTTAAAAGATTTTATTTAAAAAAATGAAAGGTTAATCAGTAAAAAATAAAAATTAGTGTACTCAAATATAAGACCAATTTTTATCTGCGTGAAATGAATAATTCTCAGTATCATTTGCCACAATAATTATTTATTATTGCTTAACAATATCGAAAAATTCACATGTTTTTAATATATCAACCATTCTTTAGGCCTGTTTTCATATGAATAAGTCTTTCTTAAGCTTAATCGTCATTGCGATGATTGCAACTGGGTGTACAACAACCAAATCCATTCAATACCCTGCAAAAGGCAGCAACACGACAATTTCAGTATCATCTGAACAAATTTCAGCGATGACGGAATCTGGTGGTGGTGATCATTTTATTGAGGGAAGCCAAATTACTGTCGGGGATGCAAGCAATGCGCTTTCCAACCCTGCATCAAATGCATTTGGACTGATTGGTGTTGGTGTTGCTACAGCGATTGATAAACGAAATAATGGCGCAGCTATCTCTAACAGTAATTTAAAGCAAGCCATTAAATTTGATGAGATCGTGAATAAAAAAATTAGCTCGGCTTTACAGGAGAATCAAGCAGATACTTCTCTTAAACTAATGACTTCAAATCAGGCTTCTGACGTTAAAATTGTCCCATTTGCACGGCTTTCTTTTAAAGAAAAACCTGATGTCAAGGCAGTATTTGGATTGAAAGCTGAATTTAAAAATGCTGCTGACAATAATAAGTCTGCAAAGCGTTTATACAATTATATCAGCCAGAAAAAAGCACCATTAACTGAATGGGATGCAAATAATAATACGGTCTTTTTTACACAAGCAAATAAAGCTTTTGACGCATTAGCACAGGTTCTTGTATTAGATATACAGCATCAATTAAACCTTGAGGCGGCCAGTGAAGTAGATCAGAAAAAATGTAAATCAACGGGCGATTTCTCGGGTATCACTTTTATTTCAGCGCCTGAAAATTTATGTGTAGGTGTGTTAAAGACCAACAAAGGGGTAGTGTTACCAAATTTTGTGCTGGTGATAGAACAGTAATTCATATCTTTTGAAAGAAGGTATTAGTCCAAATCGTCCGCTAAGAAAATCACAAAAGTGCATATTCTAAAAGCGGACATTTTTACTTTCGAGTTACATGTTGGCTCGTATAACGACTGTGTTTGTTAAATGTACACTAGTAAGTATATTTAATAGGGGAGATATCTCCTTTTTTTCTTTCAAATTCTTTAGGAATTTTTTTGCCTATGTATAGAGATTTAATATTGTCAGAAGCTTCATCAGCTATAAAACCAAATCTGTTCAAATCAGTTTCTTGAACGAAATGCATTGGAAAATTATCAGTAGTAGCTTCCAACCAAGTAGCATTAATATAAGCACCACGAATAATTCCATGAGCAACAGCAAGGATAACGTCTGCTTTTCCAGCTCTATCTTTATTCACTCTCCATGCAAATCTAACAGCATCATAGATTGAGCTATTCTTAATTCCTTTATTGATTGAGATTAATAAAACTTTATGCTCAAAGACAGCTTCAATAGCTGCATATTTCTGGTTGATTTCATGAACATGCATGACTCCATTTTCACTGTTCCCTGAACCATTTTGAATATTAGACAATCCTAAATAGGCATCAATTAATGCCCCTTCAACTTCAAAAGCAGTTTTCTCATCCAAAGCATGGCGATGAATGACATGAAGAACTGCTAGCCCCGATGCCTTGATATCTCTGATACGTTGAATTTTATCTGATAAACTATCACCTTCTTTAGATATTTGTTCGTCATAAATATGACTAAAGATACGGTTTCCTTTACCTTTTCCAACATAAAATGTTTGCCCATCTCTAGGATCAATTAGGCGATAAACATAATATTGCAAGTGTTCCACTACACCTACTCGAAAGCACTCTCTACTCATCATATTCACTTATAAGTCATTAAGTCTTTATAATAATAAGTAAAAATAAGTCAGTACTCGATTGGCATTTATGTTTTATTCATTCTTTTAGGTATTGTGACGTGAAACTGAAACAATTGATGAATGCCTATGTGAATGAAAATAATATTGATGAATTTGGGCGCTTTGGGCAGCTGTTGAATTATGTTAATAAAGAAAAAGCTAAACAGTATTTTGAACAAGAAGAAGGAGTAAAAATCCCAACTTTAAAAGTCAATGTGAAAGTTGAGAAGCTTTTACGAACATTTATTTTAAGTAATGGTAAAGAACTATCTTGATTAGAATAAAGAAAAGGTCTTAAAGACCTTTTCTTTATTTGAGTTATAAATTTTTTGATTCTGTTTCTAGTAGATATAGTTCATTGATCAATAAAAATTCACGATATTGGTGAACTAAATTTTCTTCAGGCTTCTCTCTATGTGTCCGTGCATTCCTAAAGGCCTGATATGCACCAATAAATAAGTTTGCACGACCGATAATTTCAGATTTATCTGGTAAGTCCCAAGTAAGAGGGGCATTAGGTGATGCAAAAGTTTGAGAGAACAATTTACTGCTGTGTTCACTTAGTCCTGTTCTTGTTCTTACAATATCTTCTAAGCGTTTATATGCTTTTAACAGCGCTGAATCTGGATCGTTTTTAAAGAGCAAAGCTAAATCAAAAATTCTGTCATCAATGATTGAATAGGGAAGCTCGAGAGGATAATAACGTTTTAGGCTAGAAGTTGATGAAACTTTATTTCTAAAAGGATAGATATAGTCGTGCAATTGTATAGGACGAATAATTTTCTGCTTAAAAATTAAATCAATATCCTCATCACTTAGTAATGAGTTATTCAGCTTCTTCATCATTTTTGATGTAATTAGAGTTTCTTCGGTTTCAATTTCATGTTTATTTAATATGGTTAGAGCTGTCGCTAATCCTTTTGGACCTTCGCCAGGATAACCAGATGTAAAGCCTGAACGGATAATGTAATAACTTTCAGATTGATCTTTAAGGATCAAGGCATGCGATTGATCATTGGTAAGAAGTAATGCATAAGAGAGATCAGAATGAGTTTGTATGAGATTACAAAGGGCCAGCAAGCAGGTGTGTGTAATGCCGGCCTCACCTAAATACTCAACATGATAATAATTTTTAGTTTGAAACATCATTTATCATTTCTTTTTATCAGGGGTAGAGTGAATAATGGAGTATAAATAAAAATCTAGAATTTTAAACAGCTATGATATAGATTTTATTAGATTTTTATTTATAAAACGTGAATATATAAGCAATGTAGTACTTCTACAAAAACTGCATATATTAAAATACAATTTTTCAGACACAAAAAAGGCCTAAACCCTTAAGATCTAAGCCTTTCCCCACTGCATCGGCATGTAGTTTTTTCAATTCTGGCGGTGAAAGAGGGATTCGAACCCTCGATACGCTATAAACGTATACACACTTTCCAGGCGTGCTCCTTAAGCCACTCGGACACTTCACCAAGGCGTGGGATAATAACCAAAAAAAAGATTTCTGCCAAGCAACAATTGATTTAGAGCAAAAAAAATTTCACAGTGATATGATTGCGCAAAAATAGTGTCTAAATTTTTGAAGACGAATCTATGCAAAGTACTGCAAAAAAAGCCGCGTTACCTGCGATCACACTCGCAGCATTAGGGGTGGTATTTGGAGACATCGGAACCAGTCCCTTGTACGCCCTACGCCAATGTTTTCTGACTGCACACATTGCCATCACCGAAGCGACCGTGCTTGGAATCTTGTCACTGATTTTCTGGTGCATGATGCTCACCATTAGCTTTAAATATGTCACCATTATCATGCGAGCAGATAACAATGGTGAGGGTGGTATCATGTCCTTGCTGGCACTGAACTTACGCTCTAATCGTATCGCAGATAATCGCAAAATCTATTTAATTGCTTTGGGATTTATTGGTGCATCACTGTTTTTTGGTGATGGCATTATTACCCCAGCAATTTCAGTACTTTCAGCGATTGAAGGGCTGAGTATTGCCACACCCATGTTTAACAAATGGCTGATGCCTTTGGCAATCGGGATTCTTACCGCACTGTTTCTGGTACAAAGACATGGTACGGGAACCATGGGTAAGTTTTTTGGCCCAATCACTTTAACCTGGTTTGCCTCTATCGGTTTAATCGGTATTCATAGTATTAGCCAAACCCCCTATGTATTAAGCATGCTCAGTCCACATTGGGCGCTGAACTTTATTTTTCATCAACCCTTTGTGGCGTTTTTAACCATGGGTGCGGTGATTTTGACGGTGACGGGTGGTGAAGCACTCTATGCAGATATGGGGCATTTTGGACGGCTGCCGATTCGTTTAGGCTGGTTTATCATTGTTTTGCCTTGTCTGTTATTAAATTATGCAGGGCAAGGTGCATTATTACTACGTAATCCAAGTGCGATTGAAAACCCATTCTATTTGCTTGTACCTGAGTGGGGCTTATACCCCATGATTGCCTTAGCCACAGCGGCAGCGGTGATTGCCTCACAAGCGGTGATTACAGGTGTGTTTTCAATGGCAAACCAAGCCATTCAATTACGCTATTTGCCAAGATTAACAGTGCATCACACTTCTGATGTGGAACAAGGTCAGATTTATTTGCCCTTTATCAACTGGATACTCTACGTCTCGATTCTTTTATTGATTGTGATTTTCCAAAACAGTGCCAATCTTGCCAATGCCTATGGTGTAGCGGTCACCATGACCATGCTATGCGATACGATTTTGATTTCAATCTTGGCATATGGTTTTTGGCGTTGGCCAAAGTGGAAAGTGGCATTGTTCGCCATCCCATTTTTAGTGATTGATAGTATTTTTATTGGGTCAACTTCATTAAAAATTATTTCAGGCGGATGGGTTCCGATCCTGATCGGTGCAATCGTGTTTACTATTCTGATGACGTGGAAAACCGGGCGAGAAATTGTCTTTAACCGTTTGGAAAAAGATGCCTTGCCGTTGGATCTGTTTATTAAAAGTGTCAGTTTGAGTGATGAAACTCAGTTTGTACCCGGTCAAGCGGTATTCTTAACCGGTAATCCAAATATTGTTCCTCATGCGATGTTGCACAATATTAAGCACAATAAAGTCCTGCATGAACGCAATATTATGGTGACGGTGATTACCCGTGATGTTCCTTATGTGCCAGACCAAGAAAGAATTCGTGTTGAAGTGTTAGATAAGCGCTTCCAACGTGTTTTTGTTTACTATGGCTTTAAGGATCAACCTGATATTCCAAATGCACTAGAATTGGCTTATAAGCAACTCGAAGTTGAATTTGACATGATGCATATCAGTTTCTTCATCTCACGTGATCGTTTGATTCATACCGTGGGTGATGGAATGGCACCATGGCGTGAAAAACTGTTTATTTCGATGCAACGTAATACCAGTCCAGTGAGTGATTTCTATCAAATCCCGCCAAACCGTGTGGTGGAAATGGGCAGCCAGATCGAAATCTAAATTCATATCAATCAAAAGCCAGAAGTCATTCTGGCTTTTTTTTGCCCATGGGTTTTATGGGTTGATGTATTACATTGATTCACTTCATCTCTAGTGAGGATCTTTCTCTAAATCCTGAAAATAAGAATCCTTATTCTCTATATTCTTGGTCCTACAAAAGTAGTTAGGCTGATATTGCACTGAGATAGTATCAAACCCTTTAGAATGCTTAGTTTGAATGGTTCCATCATTCAATTCTCCCCAGTAAATCACGAGATATCCGCATAAAACGATCCTATACGACAAACTGTGTCGCAAGGCTGTCGAACAACACTGCGCAACATGACATAATCATCTTCTCAAGTGCAATAAAGCATCTGTAAGATATTTGATTTTCTAGCATTTTTTGTGAAATAAACAATAAATTGTTACATGGAATGTTGTTTAGTTAAGCACAAATCGTAGAAGCTTTACTCGGTTGAAGATCGACACAATATCTTTCAGTTTATTGACTTGTTAAGCTATTTAAATTCAAAAACTTAATTTGTATCGGTTTTGAGTGGATTGTTTATTTAACCTTGTTTAGGAAGCCTTTGTTGAAAAATTCAGTAGTTAAAATGGTGTTAGGTGTTGTTGCTACTGGAAGTTTTGCGATTGCGTTTGGCCAAGAAAAAATTTTTCAGTTACTGCCGTTTACCCAAAGTAGTGCCAATAACTCTGCGTGTTTAAATCAGTTCTATCGAGAGCAACCACCTGTTTTAATCAAAGAAAGTTTAAAGAAAAACAGTTATCCCTTATGTTTTAACGGGTTTAATGTAATGTATTCGGGTGTTTCAAAAACACCGTTATGGACAGCAGAATATTTATCTCCACAGCGCTTAAGTCAAAAGATTAAGCGTGAAGATAATTTTCATGAAGAGCCACGAGTGAGCGCTACACATCGTGCATTATTATCGGATTATCGTGGTTCAGGCTATGACCGTGGTCATATGTCACCCAATGCCGATATGCCCAATAAGGAATCACAGTTCGACAGCTTTTCTTTGGCCAATATGGTGCCGCAAGCTGCTAAAAATAACCAACAAGTTTGGCGTGAGTTAGAAGAAGCAACTCGTGCAATTGTCACCAAGCAAAAGAAAGATGTTTATGTGGTCACTGGCCCAGTTTTTTCTGGGAAAAAACTAAAAACCATTGGAAAGGGTGTGATTGTTCCGACCGCGATCTATAAAGCGATTTACTTGCCTAAACACGGGATCATTGGTGCGTACTATGCGCCAAATAATGATTCACTTCAGGTTAAAGTGGTCAGCGTATGCTATTTAGAAGAACAGTTGGGGATGAATTTATTTCCACAACTGACTGAAGAACAAAAGCGTAATACCTATAAATTGCCTTTGAACGCAAAACAGGTCAAGGTTAATAAAGAAATTGAGTACTCGCATTGGGATGCGGAAAGCCAATGTGCAGAAGAGGTCAGTCAGGATAAAATCACCGCACTGCAAAAGCAGTTCCAACCAAAAAGTAGGTCAACCGCTACATCGGATATGCAATTACCAAAAGTCGATCCTGAAACCAAAGATGCCTTGGTGAAACAATTGGTTGAAGCATTGTTGCAATATATTTTACAAATTTTGAAATAATTCAGCGCTGATGGTGCAGTATCTTTTGAGAATCTATTTATACTGTGAATAAGATCGAAAAAAATTGAGAAAATTAAAAATGTTTAAACCGTTTGAGAATGGCACCGAATCACATTCAATTCATGATTTAACCTTAGAAAATCAAACTGACTGTGTCAGTATTTATGGCAATTTACAGATCACCAAAGATCAAGCTGGCTTAAAAGCGGCTAAGCTTTTACAAAGCTATCTCAATGAAGTTGTAGCAAGTTTAGAGAAGCAAAGTGATCTACCAGAACAGCTTGCGCGTCAAAGCGAAGGCGAAATAGAGAATCCATTTCTTTAAAAGACCATATTTATTTTTAAGCCATTTTTGAATTAGTTATGTTCTAATTCATTAGTTTATATGTATAAAAAAACCTGCCGAAGCAGGTTTTTTTACATTGAAAATCTATTTAGGATTGAGGCTCATTACCCACAACCTTATAAATCAATGCCCCAATGATTGCACCGACAATTGGTGCCACCCAGAATAACCATAATTGACTCAATGCTGCTGTTTCAGCAAATAAAGCCACAGCAGTACTTCGAGCTGGATTGACTGAAGTATTGGTGACGGGGATACTAATTAAGTGAATCAAAGTAAGTGCTAAACCGATGGCAATCGGGGCAAAGCCAGCAGGTGCACGTTTATCTGTTGAACCGAGAATAATAATTAAGAAAAAGGCAGTTAATACGATTTCAATTAACAATGCTGAGACTAAAGAATATTTTCCAGGGGATAAATCACCAAAACCATTGCTGGCGAATCCACCAGTTCCTGTGAATCCCGCCTGACCTTGTACGATTAAATACAAAACAAATGCGGCCAAAATACCACCGATGACTTGAGCGATAATATAAGGCGCTAAGTCTTTGGCATTAAAACGACCACCTACCCATAAACCCACACTGACCGCAGGGTTAAAATGCCCACCTGAGATATGCCCTAAAGCAAAAGCGCCTGTGAGTACGGTTAAACCGAATGCCAGTGCAACACCAGCAAAACCGATGCCCAGTTCTGGAAAAGCAGCGGCAAATATTGCGCTACCACATCCTCCAAACACCAGCCAAAAGGTTCCGATAAATTCTGCTAGATATTTATTCATATTGATTCCTAAATTATTTTTTTGAACGGAATGGGGTTATATGACTATTTTTAGATAGTTGATAACCGTGGGGTGGATACAACTTTTATTTTCTGTATAAAGATAATAGTCTAAAAATATGAAAATAAAATCACAAATAAAAAATATTCATATCAATATCGGCTAATGTTCTGATTTTATTTTAAAAAATTATATTTTACAGCTATTTAATGCTAAACAAATGAGTGGTGAGAATGGTGAAACATGCTGTTTTTATCTATAAATTTAATACACAATTACTTAAACTCTCGATGCTGAAGACGCCATTGTTGCGGTGTTAAGCCTGTCCATTGTTTAAAAGCACGTTGGAAAGCACTTTGTTCTGAGTAACTGAGAAGCAGGGCAATTTCATGCAGACCTAAATGAGGATCTTGCAGATATTGAAAGGCCAATAATTGGCGGACATCTTGAACACGTTGTTGATAAGTGGTGTTCTGACTTTGTAGATGACGTTGTAACTGGCGTATCGACATATTCAGTTGTTTGGCAATCGCTTCGATTTGATAATTGTTTTTTTGTAATCCCAATAAAATACTTTGTTGTAAGCGCTCATCTAACTGGGTGGCATTGGGTAAGCTTTCAAGCAAGGCCTGTGCTTGTTGCATCAGTAGTTTTTGCAGGGTTTGATCACTGCGTTTAAAGGAAATCGCAAGTGCGCTGATGGGAAAGATCAGTTCGACTTTTTCTTGCTGAAAGAGCACAGGACACTTAAAGAATGCTTGATACAGCATGCTGTTTTTAGGTTGAGGATGAATAAAATTAACCTGATACAGCGTTATATCATCGGATATAAATTGTCTTAAAAACTGAATCACCACGGCCATCGCAATTTCATCAGTAATTTGAGTGGTTAAATGGGTGGGTAGATTTTCCCAACGTACCGAGATGTGCTGTTCATCATAATATTCAACTTTCAGCGGGCTTCCATCATAAATCAATCGATGAAAATCATGGTAGCGGGTGAGAGCCTCTCCAAGCGTGTCACAAGATTGTGCAATATAGGCAATGATACCAATATGTTTGGGTTGTACATATTTAGAGATGTCTAGACCCAAAGCTGGGCTTTGTACTTGTGATTGAATGTCATCCAAGATTTCACGCCAAACGGTATAGTCAAAGCGTTCAACATTTTGAATCTGTTGTAGTTTGGATGAGATGTTTAGACCTTTAGCTTCACTAAAAGTATAGAGTAATTGCCCAAGCCCGCCATATATCGAGCCCGCATAGTCCTTTAATTGCATCATTTACACATCTTGTTATTGTGTGATCTACGTCAGCTGTAGTTTAAACATTATACTATTTTAATTTGTCGTAATTTGTCAATGAAAATACTTTTTGATGTCAATACCTATTTCCCAGCATGTTTTATATTCACAATAAGCAAGAGGGATTGATTATGTTAAAAGGTTTTTTAGTCGGATTGGTCGTCGCAAATGGTTTTGAATGGGTTGCGCATAACTATATTTTACATGGTCAACATCGCCCAGGGAAACCACGTTTCAGTCCAGTGCCACGCAGTATGAAATCGCATTGGGAACACCATCGTGAAGTGCGTAAACAAGATTTTCATGATGATGGCTATGTAGAAGGGATTTCAAATTGGCGGACCAAAAATGAAATCGTTTCTTTGGCGGTGGTTGCTGGTGCGGCAAGTTTGATTTTCTACCCGATTTCGAAAGGAATGGTTGCTGCATCGCTTTATAGTGCGTGTAATTATTATTATATCCATCGCCGTGCACATTTAGAGCCAGACTGGGCGATGAAGAAAATTCCTTGGCATTATGATCACCACATGAACTCAAACCAAGATGCCAATTGGTGTGTCACTAAGCCTTGGTTTGATTATCTGATGGGAACACGGGTGATTTCTTCTGCGGATCTGCAAGAGCAGAATCCTTTAGGTGTGAAATTGCCTCAGCCAATCGCAAACTGGTTATCATCCAGCATAGAAAAATATTTCCCAGCCAAATGGGTAGAGAAAAAACCGCTATTGGTTGAGGAAAATACGCAAAAGCTCAACGATTCTGTGGCCTAATTGGATTTCGTGAATTTTATTACATCTACTGAACTGTTTAAAACTTTAGTGAAATGAACTGGATGCGTAGTGTGAAAGTTTGAATTTGTCGTGATTGGTCAGCGTTTTCGGTATCTTTGGTCAATATTAAGTCATGCCATCGATGTATATTGATTGCACAGCATGTACCCACTGCCGTGTTTTAAGTTTTATAGGAGTCTCCAAGACTCCTTTTTTTATACGTGGGAAAAGTAAATATATATAAGATTAAATTTATAAGCTCATGTGATCGCGTCATCTTGTACGATGAAGCAATAAAAAAATCCCCTGACGGGGATTTTTTAGATGTGCATAAGATGCACATCACTTTTGGATTTTTGCCTTGCGAGGCTGTGGACATTACTCAGGCTTTAAGCCTTCCGCCATTTCCAATGATTGATCATTATCCAAAAATTTTTCACGCTGTTCTTCTAAAAACTTTTTTGCATCTGGTTCAAACACGTTTAAACGTTTTTCATTGATTAACGTGGTTTGGTGTTTTAACCATTCTTGCCAAGCTTGTTTAGACACTGTGTCAAATAACACTTGACCCTTTGGACCTGGAAAGGGTGCAAAGTCTAAACCTTCTAACTCTTTTTGATATTTACGGCAAAATACTTGTCGAGTCATATCAAAACTCCTTATGCATAAAGTTTTTCTAAACGGATATAAGCGCGTTCAATGGCAGCAGCAACCTGTGCAGGCGCAGTACCACCAATATGATTACGTGCATTGACAGATGCTTCAAGGGTTAATGCTTTTTCAAACACATCTGCTTGAATTAAATCTGAGAATTGTTGTAATTGCTCAAGGCTTAACTCAGAAAGATCTTTCGATTCTTGCACACCTAAAGCCACGGCTTTACCTACGATTTCATGTGCATCACGGAAAGCAACGCCATTTTTGACAAGGTAATCAGCCAAGTCTGTTGCGGTAGAGAAACCACGTAGCGCCGCTTCACGCATGATTTCAATATTTGGTACAAGTGCAGGAATCATATCTGCAAAAGCCATCAATGAACCACGCACTGTATCAATCGCATCAAACAAAGGTTCTTTGTCTTCTTGGTTGTCTTTGTTATAGGCCAAAGGTTGACCCTTCATGAGGGTGAGCAGACTCATTAAGTCGCCATAGACACGGCCAGTTTTACCACGAATTAGTTCAGGAACATCTGGGTTTTTCTTTTGTGGCATGATCGATGAGCCAGTACAGAAACGGTCAGGAATATTCACAAACTTAAATTGTGCAGAAGTCCAAAGAATCATTTCTTCTGACATACGTGATAAATGCATCATGATTAAAGATGCAGCAGCATTGAACTCAATCGCAAAGTCACGGTCAGATACTGCATCTAAAGAATTTTCAGCAACGGCTTCAAAGTTTAACAATTCTGCAGTATAAGCACGATCGATAGGATAGGTTGTTCCAGCAAGCGCAGCAGAACCTAAAGGCATACGGTTGACACGTTTACGGCAGTCGATTAAACGCTCAGAGTCACGCACCAACATTTCAAACCACGCCATCAAATGATGACCAAAAGTCACAGGTTGCGCAGTCTGTAAATGGGTAAAGCCTGGCATGATGGTGTCAGTATTCTTCGCTGCTAAGCCCAAGATGCCTTTTTGTAATTTTTCCAGTAAAGTCAAAATCGCATCAATTTCGTCACGTACATATAAACGGATGTCTGTGGCAACTTGGTCATTACGGCTACGACCAGTATGCAATTTTTTACCTGCAATCCCGATACGCTGAGTTAAACGAGATTCGATATTCATGTGCACATCTTCTAAATCAATGCGCCATTCAAATTGACCTGCTTCAATTTCAGCTTTAATTGTGTTTAAACCATTGATAATGTCATCACGTTCTTGTTCTGTAAGGACACCAACTTTTGCTAACATAGTCGCATGTGCGATCGAGCCAGCAATATCTTGTTTATAAAAGCGTTGGTCAAATTGAACTGATGCAGTAAATTCAGCAACAAAGGCATCAGTAGCTTCAGAGAAACGACCGCCCCACATGCCTGAAGTTTGGGCTTGTGACGGATTAGAGGAATTAGAAGATGTGGTCATATCGGCTCAGTAGGAAAAAAAGCAGTAGAACTAAACGCAGTATAACAAATTCAGCCTCACTTGCCGAAGTAAAGCGCAATCATTCATCAATAAAATCTGGGCGCGGTTTTTATCAGTCTTATTTTTTTAGCAAAATGGGGCATCGCAAGTATTTATTCGAACTATTTATCTCTAGTAATGTGTTGGCTTTTTTATTGGCATTGGCCGAAGCACAATCATGGGGCAATTTAAATCTTTGGCATGTTTTAGAATATATTTTATATATTAATTGGATATTATTGGCCTTTGCCGCTTTTCAGGATGTATTTGAAAAGAGGCTATCGCAATATACCTATTTATCTATTTCAATATTCAGTTTTATCCTTTTACAGGCGATTGTGCTGTGTACAACACTGGTTTTAAATATTATTCATTATTGGGGAACGCATTTTTCTTTACAAAATATTTCCATCCAAGACATTTCGCATAATCTTATTTTGCATGTCAGCTATGGGGTATTACTGGGCGCATTTTGTTTACGCTACTTGTATATCCGTGAACAAGCAGTATTGCAGCAAAACAGTGAATTAAATGCGCGTATTCAGGCCATGCAAGCACGTATTCATCCACATTTTTTATTTAATAGTTTAAATAGCGTGGTGAGTTTAATTGCGATTGATCCTGATAAAGCTGAACAAATGCTGATAGATTTATCCAAATTGTTTAGAGCCAGTTTTCAAGAATTAAAGCTCGTGACCTTAAAAGAAGAAATACAGTTATCTCAACAATATATTGCAATAGAGCAAATTCGTTTGGGAGATCGTTTAAATGTGGAATGGAATATTCAACAACCGCTGTTATTAGATCAGGTCAAAATTCCCTTATTAACCTTACAACCTTTAATTGAAAACAGTATTTTTCATGGGGTTGAGCAAAAGATTATCGACGCCAAGATCGGCATACTGGTTGAAATATTGCAAAATCAAGTCAACATAGTCATTACCAACCCATTTTTACAAGATAGAATAAAAGTACGAGAAGGGCATGGAATTGCTTTAGAAAATGTAAAACAGCGTCTAAAAGCACATTTTGGCGATTCTGTTTATTTTCGGAATTATGCAGGGAATGGATTATTTACAATGGTAATCCAATATCAGTATAAAAATAGATGATTGGGAAATTCATTAAAATAAAGACGATATATTTGGGTAAGGAGGAGCAATGGACATCCTGATTTGTGATGATGAACCGCTTGCAGTGGAACGCTTATCACGATTGGTGTCGCAACTTGGGCATCAGGTTATTGCAACAGCGCAACATGGTCAACAGGCATTGGAAATGGTTCAGCAGTTCGAGCCAGATGTGGTGTTGCTTGATATTCAAATGCCAGAAATGGATGGTTTAAGCTGTGCGCAGCATTTAGCACATTTTAATCCGACGCCAGCCATCGTATTTTGTACGGCATTTGATGAACATGCTTTGCAAGCCATTCAATCTCAAGCAAAAGGATATTTATTAAAACCAATTGCCAAGGATGATTTGGAAACGGTTTTGGAGAGTGTCACTAAACTGACTCAAGCTCAATTAACTCACCTAGAAAAAAAAGAACTCATGGAAGAAAAAGTGCAAAGACAGCAAATTGCTGCAAAAACCTATCGAGGTTTGGAGCTAATTCCTGTTGAAAATATTTACTATTTTTTAGCAGATCAAAAATATGTCACTGTACGCCATAAAAATGGCAGTGTGCTTATTGATGAAACGCTCAAAGATTTAGAAACAGAGTTCGCAGATCGATTTATTCGTATTCATCGTAATGCTTTAATTTCTCTAGATTATTTAGATGGGTTGGAAATGGTGTCCTCTGGGCAGTATCAGGTACGATGCCGCGAATTAGACGAGCGTTTGGCAGTCAGTCGTCGTCACTTACCGTTACTGCGCGAACGGATGCAGAATTTATAGTTTGATGGGAAGCTTAAATCATTTTGATAATTTACTTGCATTTTTACGATTGCAGAGTAAGTTTAGAGTGTTTAAAGTTTGGCAAAGCTGAAATGATGAAAACCTTGAAAATAGCAACTCGCCAGAGCCCGCTCGCAATGTGGCAGGCTGAGCATATTCGTGATCGTTTAGAGCAATTACACGCGCATGTAAAAGTAGAATTGGTTACCTTTGTAACCCAAGGTGACAAAATTTTAGATACACCTTTGGCCAAAATTGGTGGTAAAGGCTTATTTGTCAAAGAATTAGAAGCTGCTCTAATGGATGGTCGTGCAGATCTAGCCGTTCATTCCATGAAAGATGTGCCAATGCAATTACCAGAAGGTTTGGAGCTTGCGGTCATTTGTGAGCGTGAAGACCCTTTTGATGCTTTTGTTTCTAACCATTATGCAAAGTTTGATGATTTACCACAAGGCGCAACACTTGGCACATCGAGCTTACGCCGTAAATGTCAGATTTTAAAACAGCGCCCTGATTTAAATGTGATTGATTTACGTGGCAATGTTGGAACACGCTTATCCAAGCTAGATGCAGGTCAATATGATGCCATCATCCTTGCCAGTGCAGGCTTAAAACGCTTAGAACTCTCATATCGTATTCGTCATACGCTACCAGCAGAAATTAGCTTACCTGCGGTAGGCCAAGGTGCATTGGGTTTAGAGTGCCGCTCAGCTGATCAAGAGATTTTGGATTTAATCATGCCTTTAATGCATGTTGAAACCAATGCCTGTGTCCGTGCTGAACGTGCTTTTAATGCTTATCTAGAAGGTGGCTGCCAAGTGCCTATCGCTGGTTTTGCCACATTGAAGGATCAAACATTGTCTTTGGAAGGGCGTGTAGGGAGTGCGGATGGACAAACCCTGTTATCTAGCCAAGTCAGTGGTACGCCAGATCAAGCAGAGCAGTTAGGTGTGCAACTTGCACAAAAGCTACTTCAACAAGGTGCTGGAGAAATACTCAAAGCACTTTATCAAGCTTAGTTTTTAGGCTTCAATGCTATTTATTAATACGCGTCCCATCGATCGGGCTCAGCCGTTAACCGAATGTCTGCGCCAGTCAGGTTTTGACGTGGTTGATCTGCCATTATTGGCATTAACACCACGTCCATATAACAACACATTACAACAACTTTATTTACAGCTGTTATCGACTCAAATTATTGTTGTGGTCAGTCCTACAGCTGTTCAGATTGGTATGCAATATCTTCAGCAATCGGGTCTATCACTTATGCAGATACAGCATATTCAGTGGATTGCTGTAGGGAAAAAAACTGCGCAACGACTCTTAGATTATGGGGTGGAAAGCCATGTTCCTGCGGTGGAAACATCCGAAGGCATGCTAAGCTTGCCGCTGTTTAATCAGGTAAAAGAGCTCAAGAGAATTGCGTTTTGGCGTGGTGAAGGTGGGCGTCAATTTATGATGCAACAATGCCAAGCGCGTCATATTGATGTTTTAAACTTTGTTTTATATGACCGCGCATTTCCTCAACAAACTCAGGCACAATTTTTAGATTTTGTGAACAAAATTGAGCAATTTGAAAAGCCCTATTGGAGTTGTATCAGCAGTGAAGCCAGTTGGCACAATTGGCTGGCTTTGACCCGAGATCATCAAGAGATCGTGAGTGCTTGTCATTATTTAGTTTTGGGTGAGCGTTTGTATCAATTATTAAGACATGGTAAAAATGCAGCTCAGGTCTGTTTGAATAGCACTCAAATTTCAAATTTAGCGCCAGAAACCATTCTACAAACCATAGTGCAGTTGCAAAGGAAGTTATGAAGAAGTTTATTTATGTCTTATTGTTGATCGCTTTAGGATGGCTCGTTAAGTTGAGTTATAACTTCTATCATGTTTCACAACAACTCAATGATATTCAACAAACGCTGCATAAAAGTGAACAAAAGAATGCCAGTTTGAATGATCAATTGGTGGCAGTAAAACGACAAACAGATGAACCGACTCAAGAGGTGGCAAAGAAAACCGCTTCGATTCAAACGCCTATTGCTGGTATTCATCCTAGTGTAGTGGTTAAACAGCAACTAGAGTTGGTGCAATTTGCTATGCAACAACAACAGTTTGTGTATGCACTTGAGCATCTTACTCAGTTAAATCAATCTTTAGATCAGTATGCGTTGGCAGATGCAGTAAAACAAAGCCTACATCAAACCATTGCACAAGATATTCAGAGTATTCAACACTTTGTGATTGAACGAAATGCCCAGCGAGATCAACTAGAGGCTTTACTTAAACAAGTTGATCAAGCACTCATCACTGAATTGAAAAATAATCAACTGAAACCAGATCAAGATCAGTCGCAATACTTTTGGGAAAAATGGTTTCAAGTCGATATTGTTGAAACAAATACTCCTGCATTGGCAAACCGTAAATTTATTTTAAAAGAAGTCCAATTAAGATTATTACTGGCACAACAATTATTAGTTAAAGGACAAACTGCTGAATACCAAGAGATGCTGAATCAAATGATTCAACAATTGGATATATTACCCGATGCTGCTAGTCAGAAGATTAAGCAAAAAATATTAAAAATGAAGCAAACATCGCAGCCGCCGATTCCTAAGCTGAATAGCTTGGCTGTTTTGGGGTAGATCGATGAAACATATTTTTCTGATCTATGCCTTTATTAGCCTGATTATTCTGGCTGTACTGAGTGTATTGAGTTATACCGCAGGGTCAGGTTATGTCTATGTGCTCTGGCACAATATTCAAGTTCAAACCAATTTATGGTTGTTAACATTTGCTGGCGTTGGCATCAGTTTTTTGATGCATGTGGCATGGTATTTCCTCAATCGTTATATTCGCCGAGAAAAAAGAAAATTAGAACAAGTACTGAGTTTTAACACGTTGCACCCATTTGAACAGTTTGGTGTGTTGTGGTTATTAGATGGTGAAGATGAACAAGAGCAGGTGATTCAAACGATTTTTGATCAATCTGGTTTATTAAAGCCGATTGTGCAATCCCGTTTATTACTCAAACAATTGCATTACTCAGAAGCATTAAATGCTTTAGAACACAGCTCCCCATCCGCTTTTGAATTGGCGGAAATCTTACGTATCGAAATTTATTTGGCCCAACAAGACAGTCAGCAAGCCCTCACCCATTTAGAGTTTTTAAATGGACATGAGCTTTCGCCGTGGCTGAATCAACTTTCAGAAAGTTATAAATTGTCCGTGCAAAAATTATGGGGACAATTCGCCCTACAATATCCTTGGCAATATTTACACTCGACTCAATTTGGACAATTAGAAACGGCGACTAAACAGCAGTGGTTAATACAGCTTTTAGGTTGTTATGACCAAGCAAGTTTTGAAGATACTGAACTATTACAGCAAAAATTTTTAGAGATAGAGCCGCAACTCGATCAAATGCCTTATGAGACAAAAGTGCTTTGGCTAAAAATTATTACCCGCTTACCTGAACTTGCTCAGCAACAGCAGCAACTGGTGATTCAAATACTTAATGAAAAATTTGACCAAGATGTATTCCACTTGTGGTTCCAGCAACAGTTGCTTAGACAGAATCCAGATTATGAGTATTTAGAGCAACAGATTATAAATCTTGAATCTAAATATATGAACATTCCTGTTTTTTGCTTTGCTAAATGGCATATATATATTGCAACACAGCGGGAATATGAAGCAGATCAACTTCTGTCATTATATCCAAATGATATTCTAATGAATTATTTAAGAATCAAGTCCACTTTAAATGGAAATGATGAATTAATTCAACAATTGAATTCAATTTTTGAAAAAGATAGCAATTATATTCAATTTAAAATTTGAGAACCTAGCATGAACCCACTGACACAATTCCCGATCGTTTATGAGCAAAAGGTTGCATGGGGCGATATGGACGCTTTTGGTCATGTAAATAATGTGATGTATTATCGTTATATTGAGAGTGCACGTATTGAATATTTTGATCGTTTAAATGTATTTGACCAAGATGTTTTAACTGTGGTTGCCTCAAGTCAATGCAAATATTTAAAACCTGTATTTTACCCAGATGTGCTACATATTGGTGCGCGGGTAGAAGAAATGAGAAATAGTGCTATACGCATGCATTATGTATTATTCAGTCAGCATCAACAGCAGATTGTGGCGGACGGAGAAGCAGTTATTGTTTTTGTCGATAAAGTAGCGATGAAAAAAGCATTAATTCCTCAACAGTTGCGAAAAGTTATAATTGATTTAGAAGCTACAGTGCATAATGATTTGGCAAATACATAAAAATGCCTCAGTTATCATCATTATATTTAAAACATAAGACAGCATATTCTTTTGCATTCGCTTTATTTTGATGTTAAAAATAAGCGCTTTGAGGTAATTATAATAATCTTTTTGTTGTTTTATGTGTTTATTGGGGAATATATGTATTGCTTATTGGAATAAATGAAAATACTATTGCTATGAAGTTATTTTAAATAAGTATTAAGAAATTTACGTGGAGAGTTAATGATGCCTGATATTAGTAATTTATCGGTTGAAGAGTTAAGAAAGTTAACAGCTGAAGCAGAAGCTTTAATTGAAAGTAAAAAAGACCAAGCAGTTGAAGATGCCTATAATAAAATTATTGAAATTGCCCAAGCTGCTGGTTTAACTTTAGAACAGTTTATTGAATACGGCGTGCAAAAGCGTAAAAAGACAACGCGTAAAGCTGTTGAGCCGCGTTACCGCAATAAAAAAGATACTTCTGAAACTTGGACTGGACGCGGTAAACAACCACGTTGGTTGGTTGCAGAAATCGAAAAAGGTGCAAAATTAGAAGATTTCTTGATCTAATCTTCATCTAAGTGTCATTCAAAGACCTTAAAATCAAAGAACCAAGCAAATCTGCTTGGTTTTTTTATACGAGTGAATTGGCGTTATGCAAAAATTATGCATAATGTATAAACAAGAGGGCATCATCTTGCATGGAAGAATAAATGAATGATGGTAAAGATGAATGAATAAAAAATCAAAACAGATCACGTGGTGGATTACTGGAGTTGTCGCTTTTTTAATTTTTGTACTTTTGCAAGTCCCTGCAACATGGCTGATTTCTAAATTTTATAAGAACAATCAAACCTTACAAAATGTCAGTGGAAATATTTGGCAAGGGCAAGCAGATTGGCGCAAGGGTAATTTACGTGGTTCCGTTTCGTGGAGAACACGCCCGTGGGATCTGATTTTATTACGTGTGGGTGCAAATGTTGAAGTGCATAGTGGGCAAACTCAGCTAAATGGGGTTGTCGGCTATGGTATTGGTAAAAAAATAATTATTAATCAGATGCAAGGTCAGATTGCACCAGAAACCTTAAAGAATATTGCAAATTGGCAATGGCCAGCGAATGCAATTCAAATTTCAGATATGACCCTACGTTTTAAAAAAGACACTGGATTTAGTGATGTAGATGGTCAATTGCATTGGGGTGGTGGTGAGCTTGGTTATACTTTTGGACAGCGTCAAGACCAAATAAATATCCCGTCTTTAAATGCTCAACTTAAAGATGAGGCGGGTAAACTGATTTTGGATATACAAGATCAACGTAGCCAGAAGATGGCCAATATCAGCTTAGATCCAACCATGATGTTAGATGTGCAATTAACCCAACGCATGTTACTCAATGTGCCTTCCTATGATGGAAAGGCTGGTTTAGATACTTTTGTGATTAGTTCTAGACAACCACTCATTCAAGGTGGTTTCTAATGAATATAAAAGAACGTTTTGAAAATATTTCTTGGAAAAAAACAGAGCACCTTGCGCCTGTTGTTTTATTTCTTTTAATTTTAGCATTGTGCTGGAAACTGGCTTCGATTTTTTGGTGGGTGGTTGCACCGCCACAAGTCATGCAACCAGAGCAAGTGAATCTAGGCTCACAACAAATCCAAGTGCCCAATATTTCAAGCTTTTCGTTGTTTGAGGAAGTGGGTTCTAGTGCGACTGCAGATGACAGTATTCCGATGGTTTTGCAAGGTGTAGTCGTGAGTTATCCTGCGCGTTTTTCTTCAGCGGTGATTAAAGTTAAAGAAACAGCGGATCGTTATGCGGTGGGTGATCCAATTGAGGGTACCAGTTATCAGTTATCCGAAGTATATTGGGATCATATTGTTTTAAGTCAAAATGGAAATAACAGTAAAGAGTTACGTTTTACCGGGCTGGATAGTTTGTATCAGCCTATGCCAGGGCAATCTACAGATCAAAATACCAGCCCGCCAGTAAGTAATCCTGTGCCATCGCCACAACAAAATTCAAGCCAAAATGCTTTAGGGCAGGCGATTGAGAGGATGAATGAAAATCGGGACGAATACCTAAAGAACATGGGGGTTAACGCAAGTGGCGGTCAAGGCTATGAAGTGACGGATCAGACCCCCGCAGCGCTCCGAAATAAACTGGGACTAAGATCTGGAGATCGTATTCTTTCACTCAATGGACAATCAGTAGGTCAAGGACAGAGTGATGTTCAGCTGCTAGAACAAGCAAAGCGTGATGGCAAAGTAAAAATTGAAATTAAGCGTGGTGATCAGGTGATGACCATTCAGCAAAGTTTGTAAGTGGCTAGGACTACAAATAAAATTAGGATAGATAATAAGTTATGGCTTTTTTGAATCACAATCGACCACTTTGGGCTTTAGTTGCAGCAGCACCAATGATGGTTGCGGTCAGTACAGCAGCACATGCACAGACGTGGAAAATTAACTTACGCGATGCTGATCTCACGGCTTTTATCAACGAAGTTGCAGATATTACGGGCAAAAATTTTGCGGTCGATCCTCGTGTACGTGGCAATGTCACGGTTATTTCAAATAAACCTCTAAATAAAAATGAAGTTTATGACCTATTTTTAGGGGTGTTGAATGTCAATGGCGTGGTGGCTATTCCATCGGGGAATACCATTCGCTTGGTACCAGACAGTAATGTGAAAAACTCGGGTGTACCTTATGACCCGCGCAATAATGCACGTGGTGATCAGGTTGTAACACGGGTGATCTGGTTGGAAAATACCAATCCCAATGATTTGATTCCGGCACTACGTCCATTAATGCCACAATTTGCGCATTTGGCGGCCATACAAGGCACCAATGCGTTAATCGTTTCTGATCGTGCAGCAAATATTTATCAACTTGAAACCATTATTCGTAACTTGGATGGTACAGGGCAAAATGATATTGAAGCTGTTCCTTTACAACAGAGTCAAGCTGAAGAGATCATTAAGCAATTGGATGCCATGAGTTCGACAGGTGCATCGAAAGACTTTGCTGGGGCACGGGTTCGTATTATTGCTGATGCACGGACCAATCGTATTTTGATTAAAGGGGATACAGGTACGCGTAAACGTATCCGCAATATGATTGAAATGTTGGATGTACCATCTGCGGATCGTTTAGGTGGTCTTAAAGTCTTTAAATTAAAATATGCCAGTGCAAAGAATTTATCTGAAATTTTACAAGGCTTAGTCACAGGTCAGGCTGTCAATTCAAGCTCAAATAATTCTTCAAATAGCAGTTCTAACAACAGCAACAGTTTTAACAATAATAACAATTCATCATCGAATACCGGCTCAAGTACTGGAAGTAGTATTTCAACACCAGCAATTAATTTAAACAGCAACTCAAATAACAATAATCAAAATAATATCACCAGTTTTAATGCCAATGGTGTGAGCATTATTGCAGATGGTGCTCAAAATGCGTTGGTAGTTAAAGCTGAGCCACAACTGATGCGCGAAATAGAGGCTGCCATCCAACAGCTCGATGTACGTCGTCAACAAGTATTGATTGAAGCGACGATTATTGAGGTTGAGGGTAATGATACTGATCAACTCGGTGTGCAATGGGCAATGGGTGATCTAAGCAGTGGTGTAGGTTTAATTAACTTTGATAAAGTGGGTACAAGTTTAGCTAAATTGGCAGCAGGCTATCTATCAGGTGGTGCAGCTGGTTTAGGTGGTGCTGTTGGTCCAGGTGCTTCTCTTGTCTTAGGAGATTATAAAGAAGGTGCAGACGGTTCACGTAGACTATATGGTGCAGTGATTCAGGCTTTAAAAGCCAATACCAAGTCAAATTTATTATCTACACCATCGATTGTCACGATGGATAATGAAGAAGCGTATATTGTCGTTGGGCAAAACGTTCCATTTGTTACAGGTTCAGTCAGTACTGGGACAGGTGGCACCGTCAATCCATATACCTCAATTGAACGTAAGGATGTGGGGGTGACCTTAAAGGTAATTCCGCATATTGGTGAGGGCGGTTCGATTCGTTTAGAGGTAGAACAAGAAGTCTCTGCAGTTGCTGAAAATAAAGGGCAGGCAACGGATTTGGTCACCAGTAAACGTTCTATCAAGACCTCTGTGCTTGCAGATCATGGTCAAACCGTGGTGTTAGGCGGCTTGATTTCAGATGATACAGCTCATACACGCCAATCTATACCATTCTTGGGTGATATCCCGGGCTTAGGCCGTTTATTTAGAGCGGAAGGCAAATCGAATGCTAAACGTAACTTATTGGTGTTTATCCACCCAACGATAATTGGTGATAATGCAGATATACGCCGTGTATCTCAACAACGTTATGATCAACTGTATAGTCTGCAATTGGCGATGGATAAAGATGGTAACTTTGCCAAACTCCCAGCCAATGTTGATGATGTTTTTCAGCAACGACTGCCGTTTAGCTCCACGCCAAGTTCGCAGCCTAAGTTGGTACAACCACAACCGACAGCACAACCATCAAGTCAGTATCAAAAAGTGCCTACAGGTGCCAAGACAAGTGCAGTACAAGGCAATGCAGTGACTACACCCGTTGCAGAGGAACCAAATGATATCCGTAAGCAGTAGCATTGTGGGCTTCGCGTAACAAGTGCTTCTAATCGCATGCTTTATTTGATATTTAAAATAGCTTGTTAAAGTATTGTGGTGTGTTCTGTTGTGGCGTGGACAACATAAAGCTTGGTTTTACGCTGATTTAGCACTGTAGAAATGTCATGCTAAGATAGACTTGAATTAGAATGGGAAGATAATCATGACTTGGAAATTACAAGCAATTACAGGTGAGTTAGAAGGGCAGGAAGTCACGATTGACCGTGATATGCTGGTTGGACGCCATCAAGATGCAGACCTGTTATTACAAGCTGCGGAAATTTCACGTCGCCATGCTGCATTCTTATTAAAAGAAGATGCACTTTGGGTTCAAGATCTAAAGTCATCCAATGGTACTTTTGTGAATGATATCCGTATCGATCAAGATAAACTGTTGATGGATGGTGATATTGTTCAATTTGCCAGTGTTAAATTTAATGTACTTGCACCGGTAAAACCTGTTGTTCTGCAAACTGAACAGGCAGCGCCTGAGGTTGAAGTTCAACCCGTTGTAGCTTCAGTAGAAACGCCGGTTCAACAACCTGCAGAGGCTGTGGCGACTGCTGAAATTAAACCAGCTGCCCCAGTAGAACGTACAGTGGCAGATCAGATGAATGAACAGGGCATGCCTGAGCTTTCAGAACGTGATAGCAGTGTTCAAATCAACCGTGAAGGTATGCCGTCTGGTGTAGCAATCCCTAAACCTGCGCCAATTCCAGAAGGTGTGGATATTCATGCGGCTACACAGCCAAAAGTAGAGCAGGTCAAAGCACCTGAACTTGTTGCAGAAGAACATGTCGAAACCCAGAAAAATGCAAAGTTAGGTTTGGCAACACTGGTGATTTTGATCATTTTGGCAATTATTGCATGGCTATTGTTTAAATAATTTGCGAATGCGCTACACTCAAGGCATGCAATCGCATGCCTTTGTTTTTTGTATTTTCGTTTTTAAAAATTAAAACTCGATTTAGGTGTAAATCATGAATGTGGCAAAGCTAGACCAACGCGAACTGATTTTATTTGATTTGGATGGGACCTTGGTTGATTCAGCATTTGATTTATATCGTGCCATGAATTTAAGTCTAGCGCGTTTGAACTTACCCCAAGTCACTGAACAACAGGTTCGGGTTTGGATTGGTAAAGGCACCTCATTATTTTGTGAAAGTACATTGAAGTATTTAAAGGGTGAGGTGGATCCTGTACTGCATCAACAGCTTTTGGATACATTCTTGGAAATTTACAATGCAGAGCCTTGTGTTGATACCAAACCATTCTCTGGAATTTTAGAATTTTTAGAATGGGGAATTGAAAACAATAAGAAATTGATTTGTGTGACCAATAAACCAGAACAGCCCGCTCGAAAAATCCTAGAAGAATTGCAAATGGATCACTATTTTGTCGATGTAATTGGTGGTGACCGTTTTGAAGTACGTAAACCGCATCCAAAACCATTGTTGTATTGTGTTGAAACTTATCAGTCATCAACTGATAAAACCTTGATGATTGGCGATTCAAGTAATGATGTTGAGGCTGCACGCCGTGCAGAGGTTGATTGTATTGTGGTCAGCTATGGTTATAATCACGGTGAAGATATTCAACTCTGTCAGCCACAACAAGTGGTGGATGATTTAACAGAGCTTTTGGCTTAACACCTGTATATTTCAATTGTTGCGAAAAAAGGGAAGAGGAATGAATAGCAAACGCACTTTTCGATGGCGTCACTAAGTGAAATGCAGAGACATCCATACTTAGTATTATCGAAAATAGAGAGAATTCCTGATGACAACCTTAGCGCAATTTGAACAACTAAAATCAGCGGGTTATAACCTTATCCCTGTATATCGCCAACGTTTAGCCGATACAGATACACCATTGTCTGTATTTGCACGTTTAAAACAGCATCAACAAGCTTATCTTTTTGAATCTGTCGAAGGTGGCGAAAACTGGGCAAGATATTCAATTATTGGATTAGGTGAATCGATCGTGTTTTCCTGTAATGCAGGACAGCTCACGATAAAATCGGCAGATGGTTCGATAGATACCCAGCCATGCGCAGATCCATTTCAATATATTCGTGATTTTCAAGCACAGTTTAAAGTACCCACCCAACAGGATTTACCCGCACTACCTAATTTTACTGGCGGCTTGGTGGGCTACTTTGGTTATGATGCAGTACGTTATATTGAGCCACGGTTAAAGAATGTGCCTGAGGCGGATCCCGTTGGACTGCCTGACTTATGGATGATGTTGTCTAAAACCGTCATTGTGTTTGATAACTTAAAAGATACTTTGTTTTTAATCGTGCATGCAGATGTTAATGATACAGAGGCTTATGCCAAGGCTCAGCAACAGCTGGATGAGATTGAGGCATTATTGGCTATGCCAATCAGCTTGGTTGCTAAAAAACATACCGCTCCGCATTTTGAGTCACTGACTGGGCATGACAAATTCCTTGAGTCAATTGAGAAAGTTAAAGAATATATCCGTGCTGGTGATGTGATGCAGGTTGTTCCTGGGCATCGTATGGTGTCGGATTTTGATGGTGAGCCTTTACAGGTTTATCGCGCATTACGACATCTCAATCCATCACCATATTTATTTTTGGTGCAAGGGCAGACCCTTTTAGATCAAAAGCCGTTTCATATCGTAGGTTCTTCACCGGAAATTCTTTCTCGACTCGAAAATGGGATCGCGACTGTACGTCCGCTTGCAGGTACACGTCCACGAGGAAAAACCAAAGAAGAAGATTTGGCGCTTGAAAAAGATTTGCTTTCTGATGAAAAAGAGATTGCGGAACATTTAATGCTGATTGATTTAGGCCGTAATGATGTGGGGCGTGTCTCGAAAATCGGTAAAGTGCAAGTGACTGATCAAATGGTGATCGAACGTTATTCACATGTCATGCATATTGTTTCCAATGTACAAGGTGAAGTGTTGGATGATGTCGATGCTTTGGATGTTTTTAAGGCAACTTTTCCAGCAGGCACGCTTTCAGGTGCCCCAAAGATTCGTGCAATGGAAATTATTGACGAAGTTGAGCCGGTAAAACGTGGAATTTTTGGTGGTGCAGTGGGTTATTTGGGCTGGCATGGCGAAATGGACATGTCGATTGCGATCAGAACCTGTGTTATTCGTGAAAATAAGGTCTATGTACAGGCTGGCGCAGGCTTGGTTGTCGACTCAAATCCTGAATCAGAGTGGAATGAAACCCAAATAAAAGCTCGCGCAGTGATCAAAGCGGTTGAATTATCGTCAAACGGATTGATTTTATGAGTTTTTGAGGTTTTTTTTGCAAAAAACACTTGCAAGGATTCTGAGTTTTGCTAAACTGCACACCGTTCCGATACGAAACGTACGAAACACTAAGAAACGCCGGCATAGCTCAGTTGGTAGAGCAACTGACTTGTAATCAGTAGGTCCACAGTTCGAATCCGTGTGCCGGCACCATCTTAAGGTTTTGTGTTATAATGTTGAAGAACAACACTGAAAGTAAGTGTAAAGGTGAGATTCCCGAGCGGTCAAAGGGAGCAGACTGTAACTCTGCCACGAAAGTTTCGAAGGTTCGAATCCTTCTCTCACCACCATTACTTCGATAAGTGGTAATTACCAACATTAAGCGGGAGTAGCTCAGTTGGTAGAGCGGTAGCCTTCCAAGCTACATGTCGCGAGTTCGACCCTCGTCTCCCGCTCCATCGAAGATGATGCTCTTATAGCTCAGTGGTAGAGCACTCCCTTGGTAAGGGAGAGGTCTCGAGTTCAAATCTCGATAAGAGCTCCAGATACAATTTGGTAGATTATTCTACACCAGTTTCTCAAAAGCAGGCTTATTAGTCTGCTTTTCAAGTATTAGGTGTCTAGTTTTTTAGACGATTGTCGATGCTGAGTTGTTTAACTCGTGTTCGACATAAACGAGGAAGAGCAA
>NZ_WJYH01000048.1:0-32592 GCF_009668065.1 Acinetobacter sp. RIT698 | reverse complement strand
CTCCTTAATTGAACAATTTCTAAATCTAAATCCACACCATTTTTATTAATTTCCTGTGAACCAGATGCACTTTGTTTACTTGTTGTCTTTGGAAAAATTGCTAACCATGCAGGTATATAATTATAGCCATATGGCCGTATTAATGTCTTTTGACCCTCCGAATAAATAGCAAGCAAATCTGAAATATTTCCTCTGAATGTATTTTTATAACTTATGCCGTCTACTTTTTTGAGATTATTAACATACTCATTTCTTAACCAGTCAAATCCATAACCACCATCGAAATCTTTCTCATTATGCCTAAAATGAACCGTAAACTTCCTTAAACACGTTGCACATGAAGCGCCCGCTGTAGGACTTGCACCACCAACACCCATCTTAAACCTCCAAATTAATCAAATTTTTTATAAAAACGTTATGATGAAATTCTTTTCCCAATACATACTCTTTATATGATTGGATATCATTGGAATAATTTTCTTGAAGTGAACCCAATAAATCTTTTTGTTTTAAAAACTCTATTTTTTCTGGATAAATAATTGAAAGATTTTCTTGAAGATTAGAATAGCTAAGACTCTGATTTAACTGCTCAATTGCTTTAAAAAAAAATTTAAAATCATACCCTAAAACTACACTTTTATAGCTTTCCAAAAGTGTATAAAAAGCATCTACATAAGATACTTGCTCCGCAATATTGTAATGCTGCATTTCATTTTGGAGCCAAAGATATTGCGGATCATTTGCATAATCTATTCCCAAATAAACATGGCTCTTCACCATATATTTGAGTGTATAAATTTGATTGATGCCTTTTTCAATATATAGATTGATCAGGCTTTGGACAGGTTCTAATAGCTGATCAAATTGCCCATTCAGTTTAAGGGCTGGGTTTTCTTTTATAATTTCATAGACAAGGTCATATAAAAATTCTTTATTTTGCTCAACATCTAATTCATATAATTTTTCTTGGCTGAGTATGAACATTATGCATTCTCCAATACCATTAATTGATTAGAATCTACATCCTGATAATTTCGAATTGAAATGATCCATTTTGTAATACCCTCAAAAAACTCATCTTCTTGTTGATCTGTCAGTATTTTATGAATTTTTTTAACAATTCTTGGATCAAACCATCTAAATAATTTTTGTGTACCATCAGGAAATTCTACTGTGAGATAGCGTTTCATCTTTTTAACAAACTGAGTCAAATCCAATGAACTGCATACCAGATTTAAAGCCTGTTCATCTTTCCATGTTTGATGAATAAAGCTAAACCCTTCTTCTTCGAGCACCTCTAAATCATTGATTAAAACAAGTACAGGGGCAACTTCAAAAGGTGCCTTGCCCTCCGTTGTACCTGAAAATAATGAATAAAACTCGAGCCTTGCGTCATTTCGCCATGTATTGATAAAGTGCAAAGTTTGATCTGAAACTTGCGCCGCATCCAAGATTAAATACATGTTCAAATCATGTTGATCATCTTCGATACAGCTTTTTATATTTTTAAATGGAACAATTTTTCTTTTCATTTTATTTATCAACAAATGCCATTCCAAACTTTGCTGCATCCAACAAACAAGGCTTACAGATATTTTCATAGAATGATGGAAGTGAATAATCGACTTTTGCTCCACCAATAAAACTATGTTGCCCTGCCTTCACTTCGAACTTAGCAGCCGTGGTCACAAATACACCTGAACCATTAATCTTTAATTGAGAGCCACCAGAGGTGATAATAATTTCTTTGAGACTCTTTAGCTCAATCATCTCCTCAGTCGAAATGATTTGAATACCTTTACGTGCAATCAAATCCGCACCATCACCTTGTGCTTGGATCTCAACCTTACCTTTCCCAGCAAAAAGTCTTGCACCTTCTTGTGCCGCAAAAAGACTAATCTTTGATTGTGCATGTGCAACTAAATTCTTTTGCGTACTCAGGTTGATACTATCACCTGCTGTATAACTGATTTGTTTATCCGCAGAAAGATGTAAGTCTTCATTGCTTGCCAATGCGATTGAATTCGGTGCAGCCAAAATCATCAAAGCTTGTTTAAATGCATCAGCTTTGTCTTTTTCACCTTTTTCGATTTGATCAAGAAATTGCTTGAGATTTTCCAATACATCCAGTGGATCAGTTTGCTGATTCTTAGCAACTTCACTTAAGGCTTTGGAATTATTTAGGCTGCTTTCTAACTGACTTTTCGCGGCGGTCGCATCGAGATGGTTACCTGAAGCTGAGTCTTGGCTATAGGTACTCAGCAATAAACCTTGTCCTGCACGCACTGCTCCCCATTGGTCTGTTCTTAGTTCAAAGCCTTCGCCTCGCCCTTCACTGGTATCGGTTTCTTTAGGATGACTCAGATTACCAAGGTTAAGTTGGCTCGCGCCGTGACTGCTTTGTAGCTGGCTGCTAATTTGGTCTGTGGTATCGTCAAATCTAAGTTGGTTGTAGCCACTGCCTTTAACTTCTCGACTTTTGATCCCTGCTAATTTTTTGGTATCAGGCAATTGGCCTTTGTCATCAAATTTAGTTGGACTTCGTTGCGCTTCATGAATACGCCCCACCACAAATGGTCGATCGATATTGCCATCAAAGAAATCTATCACCACAATCTCACCAATCCTCGGTAAGAACCGCGCACCATAACCTTCACCTGCCCACGGGGTCAGTACATCCACCCAAGCGGAATCGGTGTCGTTGTCATTGCTCCCTGCACCACCATCATGACTATGATCTTCATTGCGGGTAAATAGGAAGCGAACTTTAATGCGTCCCCATTCATCGACATGGATTTCTTCTCCACTTGGCCCAACCACTTTGGCTCGTTGTGGATGGGTACTAGGACGATGTTGTAGTGGGTGGTATTCAGGAACAGTGGTGATATTACGGCGTTGTAGTACCAATTGATTGGCTTGGCGTTCTTGGTTGTTTGAGTCTACATTTGAATTGACCCAATTGCTTTGTTGGAGCAAGCGATTGATTTGCTCACTCAGGTCTTTGGGTAAATTGTTCTGGTTATAAAATGTCTTTGATGTGATCAGAAATTCTTTGTCTGAGCCACTGTGTTGGTCTATTTCTGGGTGTTCGTTTAACTCAAACCAATACCCCACTTGTGCATCACGTACAGTGGAGTTGGCTATAAATTGTTTGGATTGAGCATCGTAATAATGGCTGAGGTTTTGGTTGATCTTTTCAATCTGATTATTATTTGACGCGGTTGCTTGATCTTCACCATTCAGGTCTTGAATCCATGCTGGGCTAATATGCCAAGCTTGTTCTAAACCGAGACTGGCATTGTTCTGATTTTGACTGTGCTGGTGTTTGCTTTGAACACTGCCTGCACCCTCTTCTTGTTCTAACACATCTGCTTGCCAGCGTTGTACGTGGACAGCAGTGGGTTGTAAGCTACGTTGCCCAATAAAGCTGGTGATGCTGTCTTGTTGTTCGGTGGCACTGCTACGATGGAAGCGGATCTTTCTTCTTTCTAGCGCTTTGTATTCGCTGTTATCATCCACCAAACGCAGTTTTTGTGGCTGAATTTGAGTCGCAGAACTAGGCACAATCAATTGTGCTTCATCAATCAACCAGTTGATCCCTTCACTGCGCATCAAGCGGGTTAAAAATGCATAGTCACTTTCGTTACTCTGCATAATGAATGGGCGGATATCGTAGTCTTTTTTCAGTCCACATTTATCAAGGCTTAAACTGGATGCAAAGAGTGGGCTTTTGTCTTGCCATTCTTTAAACAGCGTTTCTATGACTTGCACAACCGACTTATTCATAAACACTCGGCTGTTACGGCGTTTATGCCACAATGAAGTGGCATCTTCGAGTTTGAGTTTATATAACGTTAGTGCGCCATCACTTTGCCCTTGTGCGGCCTCAGTAATCACCCCTGTGCTACGAAACAGTTGTCCATGATCTGTGACTTGATCAATGGCCACTTGGCTACCGATAAATTGTTTAAGCGGAATCGTTGCTGAAGTGGCAAGGCAAATCAATTCAACAGACACACCTTGGTTTAGACCATGTTGCCCATCGATACGTTGTAAGAAGACTTGGTTGTTTAAGTCTGTATTGCTAAATTGGATATGCAAGGCTCGTTTTTGTGCGTTTAGTCCAAGCTGATCCAATATTTTATAAATGCTATTTACTAAGCTGTTCATTTTAATAATTTATTCGTTTTAATTGCCTCTATTATAAATTAATTCTAAAATTTTTCTATTTAAAAAAACAATTTCATTACTAAAAACACTTAAATTCAAATAGATTTTTTGATTAATTGTTGAAAAATTAAATAAATAATCTCACTAAAAATGTTGTTTAAATATTCATATATTTCTAATAAATCAACATTATTCATTTCCATAAACACCTAAAATCAAGCTCAAAATAATCTTGTTTGTATGCTTGGTTTCAATTTTAATCTCAGCCTGTTTGTTATGTCTGATATGTATTCATATGCTGATCAATCCATGTTGTGTTTATATACATAAGCCTCATTTAATTTATGTCTTTTATAGCAATGCCAACTTTACTACTGCTTTATGTTATAAAATAGCTACACATTTCATTCTTTTAGGAATTTTCCTATGAACGATGTTAACTCTCCCAAGAAACCGTTGTGGAAATCTAAAGCAGTAATTTTCGCAACAATCTTTAGCTGTTTATTCCTTGTATTCTTCTATATGGCTGTAACCAATGAACCAGATTATATGCCGAGTCAGCAAAATAAGCAGATAGCGACGCCTCAGACGGAGAATACCGATACAGCACCTCCACATGACACGCAGCAAATGTCGAATGATGAAATGAAAAACATGCCACACAACTCAGCTCAGCCAGAACATGCAAACTAAACAATCTATGATCAATGATTCACGTAATGCGCTTGTCGTAGAAGGTGGCGGTATGCGTGGGGCTTTTACCTGCGGTGTACTTGACGCTTTCCTACAACAAAATTTTAACCCTTTTGATCTTTTTGTGGGAGTGTCTTCTGGTTCAACAAACCTCGCCAATTACCTTGCTCGACAACAAGGTCGTAATATCGAACTCTATTTAGACCACTCACTTCGACCTGAATTTATTCGTTATGCTCGCTTTTTTAAAGGTGGGGATTTACTGGATATGCAATGGATGTGGGATATTGTCGAGAAAGAGAATCCTCTAGATCAACAAGCTTTATTTAGTCAAAATCCTGACTTTTATATGGTGTTGACTCATGCTCGTACAGGTTATCCTGAATATTTACGTGCTGGGAAAGACAATATTATCGATGGATTACGTGCTTCTAGTTCTATTCCCTATCTGACACGACAGGCTGTAGAAATTTTTGGAGAGCCTTATTTTGATGGCGGTGTCGCAGATGCCCTCCCTGTTCAATGGGCAGCGCAACAAGCAAATATTCAAAATCTCTTGGTGATTCGTACGCGTACACAAAATTACTTTAAAGCCAGCAGTAAAGCAGATCAATTCTTGGCAAAATATTTGCTTAATCAACATACTGGCTTTGCAGATAGTCTGAAAAACCGCTGTACTCGTTATAACCAAACTGTCGATTTTATCCGCCAAAATACGCAACAAAGCATTTTTGAAATCTGCCCACCTGACAATAAAAAGTTAGCAGGCCGTTTATGTAAAGATAAACGCAAATTGCAATATACCTATGAAGTTGGCTTAGAAAGCGGACAAAAAGCCATAGAAGACTGGAGTAACGCACACAGAGGCTAAAAGCGAAATTCCCAACAGACTAGTTTTTTAGCTTGTATTGCGTGACATATCCTTCTTGTGGAAAAGCATCCTGAGTGATGCTTTCTACTTGTACAACTTGCCCTTTGACTAAACTGATCAAAGGTGGCTGTTCAATCGTAATTCGCATGCGTTGATTGACCAGTGATTGGCATCCACTGTCAGCTCTTCCATTCTTTTCAGCTTTTAATATTTTGATATACATCGTCAATTTACTTTTTTCAAACTCACCTTGTGGCCCATTGATTGCCATCGTCATGGTTGAAGTTTCTTCTAAGACTTTAACCGTTAAGAGACATTTATTGAGATAAGATGCCCAAGTCAAATTGGATACAATAAGACCCATCATCAAAAAAATACCAAGTATTGCACTTTTCATTTACTGATCCCTTTTCCAAAATTTCCATGACTTTTCAGGGCATGCATAAAGCTTGTCAGACACAGTCACTTCTTGATTGGTTTTTAGATCAAATACTTGAAATTGGCATTGGTTATTTTGATATTTACCTAAAATTTCATAATCGTGTCCAGCCTGTGGTCTGAACGAAGCAACAGCATCCACACATTGATCAAAAACTTGTGCTTTTGTCCGAGATGAATCAGTCGCTCCAAATACAAAACCATATAAATTCACAGGTTGGTCGGCATTTAAAATAAACTCTTTATAAGAAATCAGTTGGTAAGTTCGCATAGCATTGCTTTCAGCTTCTTTCTGAATCACACTACGAGGCATCCCTTCTTCGATATTAAAGGTGATTCTGGCATACGCTTTTAGCGCAGATAATGCACCATTTCCACTTAAGTAATCCCGTATCCCAGCTTTTCTTCCTGCACAATCAAATGAATGTTGAATTAAAGTTTTTGTCGCACCCTTTCGATAGACCCGAATCCGTGACTGTGTCGCTGGATCATAAGTTTTTGGCTTTATTTCCACCTGCAACTCATAGGCTAACGGTTGTTGTTTATCTGTTTCGGCTTGTGCAAATACACTGAATTGAGATACTACTCCAAATAAAAATAAAACCTGAAACTTTACTATGCTGTGCTTATATAATCTTTTCATTTTATTTTTAAAATACTAAGTATGTCTTGAAAAGACTTTACACGATGATCGGCCTGTGTCGATGTTAATTTTTGTTGAGGGTCAAATAAGATCGTTTTCATGCCCAACGCTTTTGCACCGCGAATGTCTGCTATCTCATGGTCGCCAACAAAAACGCAGTGCTGAGGAATAACACCGAGCTGCTGACATGCCAATTGGAAAATTTCTGGATGAGGCTTTCGCAGTCCAACAGCTTCTGAAACAATCACACTCGAAAAATACTCACTTAAACCTAAGGCTTTGAAATTATCTTCCTGAAAAGGTGTCTTTCCATTAGAGATTAATCCAAGAGAAAAATTTGCCTTAAACAAGCTATAGATAACCAGATCAACATCGCTAAAGCTCCGACAAAATTTATTAAAGTCTAGAATATAATTCTCTAATAGCGCTTGTGTCGAATAGTTAGATATTTGAAACTCTTGAATAAGTTGAGCATATACCTGATCTTTCCATACAGAACCATTGTTATCCAACTCAATAAAACGCTGAATAAATTGTGGTTTCTGTTGAATCACAACCAGCTCGAAGAAATTTACCTGCCAATTTAAAAAAGCCTTTAGGGAGGAGGTGCGATCAAGTAAGGTTTGATCTAAATCAAAAAGTACAACTTGAATCATCTCTCCATCCTCTAAATCGAAAAGACTTGCTAAAGGATCAATAGATTATGATCATTGATTGTCTATTCAATCCGATCTATCCATTGAATGCTTGTAGTGTTTCTAGGGTAATCCCTGCGCCACCACATACAATCACCAAGACCTGATCAGCGGGTTTAAATTGAATCGCCTGATCATAAAGCACTGATAATGTTGCACCACATGCTGGCTCAACCAAAATACGATGATCATCTACAAATTTTAAACAGGCATCTACAGTGTCTTGATCTGAAACCACCAAACTACGAACCTCAAGTGCTTGGCTTACTTCAAATGCATTTTGACAGACTTTTTTTGCTGCAAGTGTTGTTGCTATACCACTCACTTGATCCAATTCAACATGTTGCTTAGCGACAATCGAAGCATGTAAGGATGCTGTACCTTGGGTTTCAACCGCATAAATTGGAATATGGGCTAAACCATGTTTTTTTAATCCTGCTGCAACACCTGAAAGTAAACTTCCGCCACCCACAGATAAGACCACCGCATCTGGAGTAACACCTTCTGCAATGACTTCATCAATCATCGGGATAATGCCTTCCCATAACAGTGGATGATCAAAAGGATGAATAAATACATCATGCTGTGTTAATAAGGACTGCGCTAAAGCATTGGCTTCAGTCCATGAAGCGCCATGTACGATGACTTCTGCACCTTGCTGGGCAATTAATTCTCTCGCACGTTGTGCTGTGGTTTCAGGAACAACGACGGTCACAGGAACACCCAGTTGTCGACCTGTATAAGCAACAGCTAATCCTGCATTGCCACCTGATGAACTGATAAAACGCTGAGCACCCTGCTCAAAATATTTTTGACAGGCATGGCTAATGCCTCGTTGTTTAAATGATGCCGACGGTTGTAAGGCTTCCATTTTTAACCACACCTGACATTGATTCAGTTGGCTTAAAACTAAAGATTGAATTAACGGGGTTTTTATACTGAGCATGGGCAAATCGATTCTCTTGGTTTATTTCAATCTTGGTTTATTTCAATCTTGGCTTATTTCAATTCAGTCATTTTTTAAACTTAACCCCATATCGATATGTGGAATCTCACAATCTAAATATTCTTCACCTTGTACCTGAAAGCCTAAGTTTTCATAGAAGCGCGTTGCATAGACTTGAGCGGATAATTGAAGAAATGCTCTATTTTGCTGTTTTGCTACTTGAATAATATGTTGCATAAGCAGTTTACCAATCCCCTCACCTCGATATTGTTGCAACACAGCAACTCGACCAATACTGTTATTTTCCAATAACCGCGCTGTCGCAATGGCTTGATCTTGTGCATATACAACAAAATGTAATGAAATGGCATCCTGCTCATCCCATTCATCTGCTTCACTGATGTTTTGTTCTTCGATAAAAACCATGCTTCGAATCAGTTTTGCATCGTGTTGAAGCTGACTCCACGGCCCAGATTGAATGACAAATTGGCTCATTATTTAAATCCTAATGGTTGAGAAATTGATCCTTCATTCTTGCAATTATGCTAATGTAATGCACAGTGACAATGCGTTCACTTTCACCAACTTAACTAAACTTGTAGAATAATTATGTTTCTAAATCATAAATTTAAAGTATTTATTTATAGCGCAATTTTACTGACGACTCAAAGTATTTATGCAAAAACATCCGAGCTAGATCGTGTGAACATTATCTCAAAAAGCATGATTGGATTATTTTCTCAAGACCCAAATCAAGATCAGCTTAATTTAAAAATGAGTGCCGCAATTGCAGGTATCTCAGAGGCTGAAGCTAAAAAAAACCGCGATGAAAGTGGCGAAAAACAAGCCACTGCATCTGAAAAAATGGTGGAAATACTCAAAGAACAATTTAATGCCAGCGATTTTAAAATTGTTGCGCCAGCATTTGAGCGTCAAATGAAAGCTCAAAGTGCTGCATATCAGAGCTGTAAACAAGATGGTAAAATTATTGAAAATAGTCAAAGTTTTCAAGTACCGTTAACCTGTAAAGTCCCTGTGCTTAATTTAGACAATGTTCAAATGCCTGAACGTGGTAGCAAAGAAAGTGATGCGCAATTTGCAGCTAAAGCAACAGACTTTCTAACAGAACTACTGATTAAAGCCCCAACAGAAACATTAAAAACCAGTATCTTGATTCATAAAATGGGTGAACAATTGATTCCAGAAATGGATGATCCACAATATTTTCCAGATACCATTTCTCAAAAAACCACAGGCTCAAGCGAAGCTGAGCTTGATGAAATGAATCAGCAATAAAATAAATTATCTAAATAGTACCAAGAGAGAAAGCAGTTAAACCTGCGTTCTCTCCTCACAACGCGCTAGCACTTAGCGCCAATGTCTTGCTGGTCCCACTGATCATTCAATAATAATTCTAAGGATTGTTTTTGAATCCCATACATCTCTTTTAAAGCCCGAATTTGATCTAAGACTGTTTGATCAGGTGCAGTGAAATCTTTACACTTGGTTGCCAAAATCATTTTGTTTTTACTGGTATGTTCTAATGCCACAAATTCAAAGACTTTGGTTTCATAACCATACGCTTTCAGCAACAGAGCTCGAATGGTATCTGTCAGCATTTCAGCTTGTTGTCCTGCATGAATACCGAATTGCAACATCGGTTGTAGAACTTGTGGACTATTCAATTGTGGGCGTAATTCTTTATGGCAACAAGGTGCACACATAATCATTTGAGCGTTTAAACGGATACCGGTATGTATCGCAAAATCTGTTGCAACATCACACGCATGTAAGGCAATCATAATATCCAAATGGGATGGATGATACGTTCTCACATCACCTTGGAAAAAATCCAATTGATTAAAATCAGACTTTTGCGCAACCTCTTGGCAAAATTTCACCATTTTGTCATTCAGCTCAACACCCGTTACAAATGGAGTTTGATGTTGTTTTGCCAAATAATCATATAAAGCAAAAGTTAAATAGCCTTTTCCTGAACCAAAATCGACAATTTTTAAAGCCTGCTCTTTGGTTTTTCCATCATGCGCTAAAATCTCTGGCCGTTGAATATGCACTAAAGCACCTGAAAAGATTTCAACAAATTTGTTAATCTGCTTCCACTTACGTGCCATGCTTGGAATAATCTGTGCATTGGCATCGGTAATGCCAAGCGGTTGGAGGAAATAACTTTCTTGGTCGACAAAACGATGTTTTGTACGATCATGCCCTTGTTGTTGGTTTTTAGCGGTTTTATCCAGCTTATTTTTACTGACGGTCAGCAAGGCTTTCTTTTTATTTTTCTTCAGCTGCGTTTCAGCCTCATGGGTAAATAAATTGGCTTGTTTACAATCCTCAGCCAGCCCCTGAATCGTGGTTAACGCATCGGTAAGGGGATAGTTTTTAGTAATATCATTGGTTTTATAACGATATAGACAGCTTAGAACCGTTTCATTCTGTAGCTGAATGACGCGAAAGGTCATTTTCTCTAAATCAACCAATTCTCCTTTATACTGACTTAAAATCAAACGATCTAAGCTTTGATTATCAATAGCTTGCTGTACGCTATCAAAAAATTGTTGTTCCTGAACAGATAAGCTTGCCACATTGGACATAATCAAAACTCGTATTAATTAAGTTACCTATTTTAAGACGTCTTACTTTAAAGGTAAAACTCCATTACTATACAGTTGTATTTTTAGGATAATAAGATCCAATGTCGACAGATAAATTGATTCACATCTATGCACCACAAGAAGAACGTATTAATGCATTGAGTCATGCATTCGGTGCAATTTTGGCTGCTATAGCGACTGTTTTGATGCTGATTAAAGGCAACTATCTGCATGGATGGCAATTTTTTGGATTGCTTGTCTATGGTCTAAGCATGATTTTACTGTTTTCCAGTTCAGCAATTTATCATTTTTCTGTCGATGAAAAAAAACGCCAATGGTATAAAAAGCTGGATCATACTGCGATTTATTATTTAATTGCGGGAACCTATACGCCCTTTTTGGCAATTGCCATCCCAACAGCAAAAGCACATTATTTATTGATTGCACTTTGGGTCATTGCAGCCATTGGAACACTATTCAAGTTAATATTCATTCATCGTTTTGAAAAAATTTCACTGATTGCTTATTTGGTCATGGGTTGGCTTGCCGTGCTTGTAATGGATGATATGCAACAGTATTTAAAACCAGAAGCATTAAAATTATTGGTCATTGGTGGTTTAGCATATACAATAGGCGCATTGTTTTATGCCTTAAAAAGAGTAAGATACACTCATGCTATTTGGCATATATTTGTTTTGGTCGGTGCAGGATCACATTTCCTTGCAATCTATCTTTACGTCATTTAATTCATAGACACTCAAAATTCAGTGACCCTGATGGAGTGAATTTGGGTTGATCTCGTTGTTTTTTTAAGAAATTACGCCTTTTTTAAAAAGATTACGCTTTAAAGACTCGTTTTACTTTTAAAAGTGTAAGGTTCACCATGGCGTCATTATCTACTGCTACTCCAGAAATTCAAACAAATTCAAAGGCTCGCGTTCTTTTCGCAAGTCTTGTGGGTACAACAATCGAATTCTTCGATTTTTATATCTATGCAACTGCTGCAGTCCTTATTTTTCCGCATCTGTTCTTCCCAGCAAGTACAGATCCGATGACGGCAACAATTCAATCACTCGCAACATTTGCCATCGCATTTATTGCCCGCCCTATTGGCGCAGCAATCTTTGGTCACTTAGGTGATCGTATTGGTCGTAAAGCAACCCTAGTCGCGGCTTTATTGACCATGGGTGTTTCAACAGTATGTATTGGTCTACTTCCAACCTATGCACAGATTGGTATCGTTGCACCACTATTACTTGCACTTTGTCGTTTAGGTCAAGGCTTAGGTCTTGGTGGTGAATGGTCTGGTGCCGTCCTACTTGCAACTGAAAATGCTCCTGAAGGCAAACGTGCTTGGTATGGAATGTTCCCGCAACTGGGCGCACCGATCGGTTTTATCTTGGCAACGGGTTCATTCCTTGGTCTTGGCGCATTGATGTCTGAAGCAGACTTTATGCAATGGGGCTGGCGTATTCCATTCCTTGCAAGTGCTGCATTGGTGATTGTGGGTTTATATATTCGCTTAAAATTGCATGAAACCCCAGCGTTCCAAAAAGTATTAGACAAACAAAAAGAAGTTAATGTTCCATTTAAAGAAGTTGTGACCAAACATTATAAAATGCTCTTCCTCGGCACAATTGCTGCGGTGTGTACATTCGTGGTGTTCTATCTCACAACAGTATTTGCACTCAACTGGGGAACCAAACAACTGGGTTACTCACGTGCAGAATTCTTAGAGATGCAACTGGTCGCAACACTGTGTTTTGCTGCTTTTATTCCGCTTTCTGCTGTATTTGCTGAGAAGTTTGGGCGTAAAGCAACCTCAATTGGGGTATGTATTGCCTCTGCACTTTTTGGTTTAGTATTTGCCAGTATGCTTGAGTCAGGTAGCACAGTGATTGTGTTCTTGTTCTTATGTGTAGGTTTAGCATTGATGGGAATGACATATGGTCCAATTGGTACGGTCTTGTCTGAAATTTTCCCGATTTCTGTACGTTATACAGGCTCAGCATTAACCTTTAACTTGGCAGGTATTTTGGGCGCATCTTTTGCACCTCTGATCGCAACTGAACTTGCAACCAAATATGGCTTACAAGCGGTGGGTTACTACTTGACAGCAGCATCCATTCTTTCACTGTTGGCATTCTTGGCCATTCGTGAAACAAAACATGATGATGTTAACAACCAAGTTTAATCCCCCTCTCAATGATCAAAGCCTGCAATTTTGCAGGCTTTTTTGATTTAGCCAAATGCTAAAACTCAGGCTCAGATACAATCTCAACCAGTAGATTATTAAAAGGCTGCATAAAGGACAAATAGCTTGCATGCAATGCCATACGCGCTAAATCGGTGTTAAACGGCGTAGGATGATAAAGCTTATCGCGCATAATCGGATGCCCGATATATTGCATATGCACCCGTAATTGATGAGAACGTCCTGTAATCGGTGTAAGTAGCACCCGACTTACATCCTTTTCAGCATCATAGCTCACAGATTCAAATAAAGTTTGAGCGGGTTTGCCTAACTCAAAATGCACGATCTGGCGTGGACGATTTTCCCAATCGGTAATCAAAGGCACATCCACACGACCATTGCTATTGATTTGCCCTTGCACCAAAGCAATATAATTTTTTTTAACAGTTCTCGCTTGAAACATTTTACTTGCTGCAACTTCTGCATCACGATGTTTAGCAAACAACAGAATGCCCGAGGTTGCCATATCCAAACGATGGGTAATCTTGGCATTTGGATATATTGCTAATACTCGAAAATAAGCGCTGTCGTGATGTTCAGGCAAACGCCCCGGAACTGAAAGTAACCCTGCGGGTTTATTGATGGCAACAAAGTCATTATCTTCAAAAATAATGTCAAGTGGATCTAAAGGAGGCTGATAAACAAAGCCATCATCAATCGGCATGTGGATCGCATATTGAGAAGAATTGCCGAAAAATAACAATAGACTAAAAAGCTGTCAAGCATGTACATGCTTTATTATTTTCAGCAATCAAAAAAACTCCAATACACGAGAATATTGAAGTTTTTAAGTCCCTATACAATGCATTTGATCTGATCAATCAAGCCTGAATATTCAATACCAACTGACGTTTCTTTACCTGTTGTCCAACTTGCCCAACAATCTCATTCACGACACCGTCCACATCAGACTTAATCTGTTGCTGAATCTTCATCGCTTCTAAAATCAACAAAGTTTGACCTTTAGTCACCGTATCACCCGCATTTACCAAGATATTGATAATCGCACCATCCATTGGTGCACGAATGTTACCATCGCCTGCGACATCGGAAGTTTCAGGTGCTGCATAGGTGGTATTTTCAATGCTGATATTGCCATTTACCGCATCTAAATACAGCTGATTTCCATCTAAGACATAGTCAATCGAACGGCGTACGCCATCCACCACATAAATCAATTTTTCTGCTTGCTGTCCAATAATGCTGATCCCAAGTGTCTGCCCACAAATTTCAACGCTCACTTGGTTTTGATCACGTTTCACTAAAAGCTGTAATAACTGATCATCATGCTTGAGTTTTAAAGGTAAAGATAACGCAATTCCGGTATTCCAACTGCTTTGACTAGAAGCATTGGTCAACAGTGCCGCAGCAACAGCTAGGTGTTCTAAGCCCAAAGCTTGTTTATGTAAGCTGGCATCTGTTTGGAAGTGCTCTTGAATAAAGGCGGTATTGGTGTCGCCTTTGACAATAATAGGGTGTCTAAGTAAATTCACTAAAAACTGCTTATTACTATTTACCCCCAACAATACACAATCATCTACAGCACGCGCCAAGAGCCGAATGGCATCCTGACGGGTTTGACCATATGCAATGACTTTTGCCACCATTGGGTCGTAAAACGGACTAATTTCATCCTGTTGCAACAAACCATGATCAATTCGAACATTGGGTAAATCAGCAGCTTGCCAGCGCTGTATTTGACCAGTCTGTGGCAAGAAGTCTTGACGTGGGTCTTCTGCATATAAGCGAACTTCTATCGCATGCCCTGATAAGGTCAATTCAGATTGTTGTAAGGGCAAGGTTTCACCATTGGCCACACGCAGTTGCCATTCCACCAGATCTAAACCCGTGATCAGCTCTGTTACTGGATGCTCGACTTGCAAACGTGTATTCATTTCGAGGAAATAAAACTCACCTGATTGATCCAATAGAAACTCAACCGTTCCTGCACCGACATAATCACATGATTTCGCTGCTGCAACAGCAGCCTCACCCATTTGTTGGCGTAAGCTTTCGGTCATCACTGGACATGGAGCCTCCTCAACCACTTTTTGATGACGACGCTGAATCGAACAATCACGCTCAAATAAATACACATAATTGCCGTGGGTATCGCCAAATACCTGTATCTCAACATGGCGTGGAGCAATCACAGCTTTTTCAAGAATCAGCTCACCTGAACCAAAAGCATTTTCTGCTTCAGAGCGCGCTGTTTTTAAGGCTTCAACAATATCGGCAGATTGCTGTACCAGACGCATACCGCGCCCACCACCGCCTGCTGAAGCTTTGACCATCAGTGGATAACCAATCTTATTGGCTTGTTGTTCTAAATACTCTATATCTTGCTGATCACCTTCATAACCCGGTACACATGGTACACCCGCCTGAATCATGGCAATTTTTGACAGACGTTTACTGCCCATCAATTCAATTGCAGGTGCAGGTGGGCCAATAAAGGTAATTCCATTTTTCTCACAGGCTGCTGCAAAATCGGTATTTTCAGAAAGGAAACCATAACCGGGATGAACAGCATCAGCCCCCGTTTTTTTACATGCGTCGATAATATTTTGAATAGATAAATAGGATGCTGAAACTTTTGAAGCACCAATATATACAGCCTCATCTGCAAGCTGTACATGGCGCGCATGACGATCTGCATCTGAATAGACAGCCACGGTCTGATAGCCCATTGCTTTTGCTGTTTTCATCACGCGAACAGCAATTTCACCACGATTCGCCACCAATATTTTTGAAAATGCCATTCTCGTTTTCCCTATTTTTGGTTTTATATTCACTTGATTATCTTGGTTGAATCACACCGATCTCAATCAAGATCAGTGATCCGCATTGTCAGACTTATGCATCAAACCAATTTGGATGACGCTTTTGGATAAAGGCCATTGTCCCTTCTATACCTTCTTCACCACCCACAGCATTGGCAAATTGCTGCGCAGCATCATCCAATAAAGGCGTCAAAGCTTCATTTAAAGTACGATGCAATAAAGCTTTAGTCACACGAGACGCTTGCGGAGCGGTACGTTTAATCTGCTGAATGGTTTCGATCAATAAAACTTCCAGTGCTTTTTCATTCTCAACCACTTCATGTACAACACCAACCTTCAATGCGGTATGCCCCTCAAAACGTGCACCAAGTAAAGCCAAACGACGCGCTTGAGTTAAGCCAATTCGCTTTACCACAAATGGGGCAATCTGGGCGGGAATAACCCCTAATCCTGTTTCAGGTAAACCAAATTTGGCATCGGCAAGACTGATTGCAATATCTGAAACACAGGCCAAACCAAAACCGCCACCCAATACTGCACCTTCTAAAACTGCAACAACGGTTTGTGGCGCTTGATCCACTTGCTCCAGCATATGTCCAAATTGACGATTGAAATCAACATAAGGCTGATTAGAACCAACACTGGTGGCCTCACCACGCAGTTGGGCCATATCTTTAATGTCACCGCCTGCACAAAAATGTCCATCTTTGCCACGTAAAATGACTGCACGAATGGAGATATCATCTTGAATCGTTTTAAACACCTGTTGAATCGCTTTGACCATATTCAAACTCATGGCATTGCGACTCTCAGGTCGATTAAGCCATAGGGTTAAAATGCTACCTTCTTGCTCAAGCTCAATACTGCGATCAAACTGTTGTGTTGTTAGAGATTGCGAAAGTGCCATATTTATTCTCCTTGTTATTTACGTTTAGATGGAAGGATGTCCATCAACTTACAAATAATTCCAAGCATAATTTCATCTGCACCGCCACCAATCGAACCTAAACGGCCATCACGATACAGCTGAGAAGCGGGGTTATCCCACATAAAACCATTTCCACCCCAGAACTGTAAGCAACTGTCTGCAACTTCTCGCGTCAAACGACCTGCTTTAAGTTTTGCCATAGAGGCAATTTCTGTTGCATTCCCACCGTCAATGTGGATTTCACAGGCACGATAGGTTAAGGCACGTAAAGCTTCTACTTCAGTCATCAACTCCGCAAAACGAAAATGTACATATTGGTTGTTAATCAGCGGTTGTCCAAAGGTGCTTCGTTCTTTGGTATATTGAATGGTTTGTTGAATCACATTTTCCAAACCACCAATTGCATTGGCAGCCGCCCACATTCGTTCTTCTTGGAACTGCATCATTTGCATCATAAAGCCCATACCTTCTGCACCCACCAAGTAGCGTTGTGGTACACGAACATTGTCAAAATAGACTTCTGCTGTTGTGGTTGAACGCATTCCCAGTTTATTAAGCGGTTCAGAGAAGGAGATACCTGTAGATTTTGCAGGAACAATAATCATGGACTTATTGACATGCGGTTTATCATCAGAGGTATTGGCCAATAAGCAAAAAAAGTCAGCTTGTAGGGAGTTGGTAATCCACATTTTGCTGCCATTAATCACATAATCATCACCCTGTTTTTTTGCGGTGGTTTTGATGGCTGCGACGTCTGAACCTGCATGTACTTCCGATACAGCAATCGAAGCGACATATTCACCCGCAATTGCAGGTGTTAAAAATTCATCCCGTAATTCTTGACTACCAAAGCGAGCCAAAGCAGGCGTTGCCATATCCGTTTGCACACCAATCGCCAAAGGTACGCCACCACAGGCGGCTCGCCCTAATTCTTCTGCAACCACAAGGTTATAAGAATAATCTAAACCTAATCCGCCATTTTCTTCAGGCTTACAAATCCCCAGCAAACCTAAATCCGACAGTTTTTTAAACACATCATGAATAGGAAATCGCCCTTCAGCTTCCCATGTCGGAATATAAGGATTGAGTTCAGTCTCAACAAACTGACGTGTAGTACGGCGTAGTGCTTCATGCTCTGTTGTAAATTTCATTGTTTTTTTCCTTAAATTTAATCTTCTTTAACTCGCTTTAATAAAGCGGAGAACACCCCACTTTTAAAAGATGAGGAATGATGAGCTTTGCAAAGGGCGAGGATTTTTAAAGCCTCGATACACCAAATCGTATTGGATTTAGTTTGCGATGTTCTGCTTCATAAATTGTTTTTAATAAGAAGATCAGGACTTTGCGTGTATCACGCGGGTCGATAATTCCATCATCATGCAACATGGCCGTATTAAATAAGGCGGTTGACTGCTGTTCTAATTTTGCTGCTGTACTTTGCTCTAAGAAATCTAGCATCTGCTCGTTAGGCTCCATCCCTGAAGCTTTTTGCTTTCCTTCCGCTACGATACGTAATACCTTGCCAGCCTGAGCTGAACCCATCACCGCTACATGCGAGTTTGGCCATGCAAAAATAAATTGCGGTGATAATGGACGTCCACACATCGCGTAATTGCCCGCGCCATAGGAACCTGCCACAACGATAGAAATTTTCGGTACAGTGGTATTGGCAACGGCCTGAATCAATTTCGAACCATGCTTAATAATGCCGTTCTGTTCAGCATCAGTTCCGACCATAAAGCCTGTGGTGTTATGTAAAAACAGTAATGGACGTTTGGTCTGTTCACAGAGGTGAATGAACTGTGCAGCTTTGGTGGCGCCTTGTGGGGTAATCGGTCCATTGTTGGTGATAATTCCGATATGTAATCCACCAATTTTTGCCCAGCCACACACGGTCAATGCATCATATTCTTGTTTTACTTCAAAGAATTCAGAGTCATCAACAATTCGTGCAATCACATCTTTCATGTCAAAAGGCTGCTTCGGACTTGCAGGAATGATCCCTAAGAGCTCCTCGGCAGGATAACGTGGCTCTTTATAGCTTAAGTTTAACTTTTGAGTTTGCTCTTTCCAGTTAAGATGCTCAAAAACCTCACGAGCAATACGAATTCCATCGGCATCATTCTCGGCTAAAAATTCTGCTGTTCCAGCAACCTGTGCATGCATCTCTGCACCACCGAGTTCCTCTGCTGTTGCCACTTCTCCGGTTGCCGCCAAAAGTAAAGGTGGCCCTGCGAGTAACATCTCAGTTTGCTTACGAACTGCAATCACATAATCAGATAAACCCGGTTGATACGCTCCACCCGCTGTTGCATTGCCATGTACCACGGAGACTTGGGGTAAACCTGCGGCAGACAGCCGTGCCTGATTGGCAAAGGTCATTCCACCATAAGTAAACACTTCAGCAGCGTAATTTAAGTTGGCACCCCCACTTTCAGTGAGAGTCAGCATCGGTAATTTTTGTTCAAAAGCAATCGCCTGCAAACGTAAGGTTTTTTGTACCCCCATCGGTGACATTGTTCCGCCTTTGATTGCACTGTTACTTGCTGAAATCAGACAACGAACACCGCTGACAAAACCGATCCCTGAAATAATCCCACCACCTGCATCTGAACCATCTTTATCATCATGCATGGCATAACCCACCAAGCCACACAGTTCTACAAATGGTGAATCAGCATCAAGAGCTAAACGGACACGTTCATGCGGTAAAATTTTACCTTTCTTGTCAAATTTGGGTTTGGCTGCATAAGATTTTTCAATATTCTTATTTTGTACTGCACGCACTTCGGCAATTTGAGCAAGTAATGCCTGCTTGTTCTGTTCAAATTGCTCACTACCAACTGCAATTTCGGATTGGAGAACAGTCATGAATTTTCTCCTGTCTGTTGGTTATTGGTTTGATCACTCAATTGTTGTTTTAATACATCTGGAATAAAGGCACGATGGAAGCCATTAAACGACTCGCTATTCGAAGCATCTGCCAATGGATACATTCGAGTGCCTAAGGATGCAGCGCCATCAATACGAATCGTCATGCCAGAAATAAAACCTGCTGCTTCTGAAAGTAAATAACAAATAGCAGAAGAAATTTCAGATTCGGTGCCCATTCGTTTCAGTGGTACATTCCCAGCCAAACTTGGAATAATAAATTTGGCAAAATCACCGGTATAATTATCCATTCCTGAAGAAACAACCCAACCAGGTGCAACACAGTTAACACGTACCCCAGAACGCCCCCACTCCACCGCTGCTGTTTTGGTCAAATTATCTACCCCAGCACGGGCTGCACCTGAGTGTCCCATCCCCGGCATGCCACCCCACATATCAGCTGCCATATTGACAATACTGCCACCATGTTTTGCCATCCATTGGTTATAGGCTTCTTTCATTAAGTAGAAAGTTGAATGTAGGTTGTTGCGTACCACAGCATCAAAACCGTTGGCAGAAATGCCTTCTAAATTTGAGGGAAACTGACCGCCAGCATTATTGACAAGGCCATCGAGTCTGCCAAATTTTTCAATTACTTCGGCAATCATCTCTTTCACGTTTTGTTCTTCGCGATTATCACAAACGATAAAATGAACTTTGCCACCATCTTCGATGATTTCTTTGCTGACATTTTCCAGCTTTTCAATTTTCCGCCCTGTAATCACCACTTGAGCCCCTAAAGCAGCCAGTTCATGAGCAGTACAGCGCCCTATACCCGAACCACCACCGGTCACAATGATGACTTGGTCCTGAAAAGCATCCGATCTAAATATTGAGTGATAATGCATTTTTATATCCAAATTGTTGTCTTTTAACTTGCTTAAATCCCGCTCCAAGCTCCCTTTTAAAAAGCGAGGAATTCCCCCCACTTTCGTAAACAAGGATTAGAAGGACTTTAAACTCGCTGGGATTTTGACTGGCATATCTAAAAGCTGCTGAGCAAAAGCTTTGCCTTGTGGATCAATACGTAAACTGGCAATTCCTCCACCACCTAAGGCATTTTCCAGCATAAAATTTAAGGCATTAAATCCCGTGATTTCATAACGAATCACTTTAGACTTTTCAGGGTCTAAAACATGCTGCATATATTCTTTGACCTTTTCCTCAGTCAAATTGGCACGAATCCAAGGTAGATATTCAGGCTGACGTGCGATCACTCCAAGATTGCTGTGATTTCCTTTATCGCCACTCCGAGCATGGGCAATTTCAACTAAAGGAACTTCAATCTCCTGACCCGTAAATTGAGCAACTTCACCCACTGCAACAACATCAAAAGATTGATCTGAGCAACCTGATGGAATCTGTATATTTTGACGCTGACCATTGATGTCGATCACAACACTTAGTTTTGATTTATCCACTAAAAACGAGAACAACTTAATCACAGGGGAAGCTTTGGGACGCCCCCCAACAATTCCAGCCAATGCAGGTGCCATTCCAGTAGATGCTTGGGCAATTTCAGAAGCAAAAAACATACATGCTTCTTTAAACATGTGCTTTACAGCGATTTTGACAACCACTTCTCGACTATTGATTGGCTGTGCATTTGCACCATAGGTACTTTCAATACCCAATATTTCAACTGATTTTTCTAAGAATGGCGGAACTGAACGTAATGCTAAAACACGCTCACACTTAGTTAATATTGCATCTGCAATTACTTGGGCTTTTTCAGGGGCTTCGCGTCCTGCAATCAGGAAACTCACCAAGACACGATAACCATCAGGATAGGTTGCACTGACTTTATATTGTTGTGTCGGTGCTCTACCTTTTGCGCCAATCACTAAAACTCGATCTTCACCTACCTGTTCTAATTTCACTTGGCTAAAATCTGCAGTAACATCGGGCAATAAATACGCTTGTGGATTACCAATTTCATAGACAACTTGTTCAGCAACAGTTGCAACCGAAACCAGTCCACCGGTTCCTTTTGGTTTAGTCACGATAAATGATGCATCTGCTTTCACTTCAACAATTGGAAACCCCATATTGTCAAAGCCTTGTACTAAGCGCCAATCCGTGAAATTGCCACCTGTAGATTGTGCACCACACTCAATGATATGCCCTGCTAAAGAACCTTGGGACAGCTTGTCATAATCCTCTAAGGACCATTGATATTCATGCAACAAAGGTGCAAGCACCACAGCTGAGTCCACCACTCGCCCAGTGATGACAATATCTGCACCTTGATCAAGTGCGTCTCGAATTGGAACAGCTCCTAGATATGCGTTACAACTGGCTAATTGGCTAGGCAAATCTTCGCCACTAAACATCTCTTTAATATTTTGTGTGTTTAATTCGGCTTGTTGTGGCATTAGGTCATCCCCCAATACCACTGCAATTTTTAAATCCAATCCTTGTGCTTCAAGCACTTTCTGCAAGGCATCACGACATGCCAATGGATTGACACCACCAGCATTGCTAATCACTTTTATTTTTTTATCACTGATTTTTTTAAGCAGCGGTGTCATCACCCGACTGACAAAATCCAAAGCATAACCATGTTCTGGATTGGTCATCATCGCTTTTGCCATGATAGACATGGTGATTTCTGAAAGGTAATCAAAAACCAAATAATTGATGTCAGACAAATGTACCAACTGAAATGCTGCGGTATTGGTGTCCCCCCAGAAACCTGAAGCACATCCAATTTTCACAATACGTTGATCTTCCATTTTCACACCTATCTTGTTTTCATTGTTCTGAATAAAATTTATACGCCAATCTACCAAGCAAGCGCTTGGTTTGTAAAGGGCAAAATGTTATCCTGAATTGGCAAATGTGCTAAAACACGTTTTAAACAATGAATAATTTGCTTAACTTTATGGAAAAAATGATCCGATGATTGCTCACTCAATCGATGATATCCAACCAATCGCATGTTTTGATGACAGCCCTAAAGGTCGTTTATTACTTGGTGCTGCTTATTTATTTCATAAGCAAGGTTATGCCAAAACTACAGTTCGTGAGTTAGCAAATTTCATTGGAATTCAATCGGGTAGCTTGTTTCATCATTTTAAAAGCAAGGATGATATTCTTGCCAATGTCATGCATGAAACCATTATTTACAATCATGCCCGTATGCTTGATGCAATCCAAAAATCGGATGATGCTGAACAACAGTTAAAACACTTGATCAAAGCTGAGTTAATTTCGATTACTGGAGATACCGGTTCAGCCATGGCTGTTTTAGTTTATGAATGGTTTGCGTTGTCAAAACAACGGCAAGATGAACTTCTTAAACTGCGAAATGATTATGAGGATATCTGGTTCGATGTGATTGAGAAATTACGCGACCTCGGCAAAATTCAGCATGATGCTTTTATTTGGCGCCGTTTGTTGGGCGGTGCGATTGCTTGGACCGTCACTTGGTATAATCCCAATGGTAAAATGAGCTTAGATGAACTGACTGAAATCGTTTTGGAAATGGCTTTGAAATAATATTAACGATAATTTTTGTATAGTAAAACGTAATACATTCAGTTTTATCCACATAGCGTTTAAAGGAAAAAATGCTATTCTGACTCCACAGCAAATAACGATAAGAAAGAGTCAATGAATCCTATACAACATGCCAATATTTCACTCAAACGCCGTGGTGGTGAACTTGAAGACTATATTGATATACATGCATTAATTGACAGTACCAAAATGCTTTGCACAGACAACCGCCATCGAATTTTACATACATTTTGGGGTGTGCAAGAAGTCATTATTCCCATCTTCGGTCATCACTTTGAAAATAGTGCAGGCAAGACTATAGAAGTCAAAGACCTATGTGAAAAAGATCATTTATTGGTAGATTTTCATCATCGTTTTATTCCTACTTTGGGTGACTTTGTTGCGGCTATGCAAGATATTCCAACAGAGGGCTTAGCGAAACGTTTAGAGAAATTTCATACTGATGTTATTGATGATCCTAAACTTTCAACAACATTGCTTACACCTTTATCTGTAACAGGACAGCTTAAATCTTTACTAATTACTCATAACAGTTGGTTTATTAATACTATTTTACCCATGATGGGAAAAAGTGAAGCAAAATGGATTGAATTTGATATCACCCCTGACATGTTTTTTAACCCGATGCGTTTTGAGTTATGGATGGACAATGGTGTTGTTGTTCCACCAAGTGCGATGAAATTAGAAGAATTAAAAATCCAAATCATATAAAAGAGATTACACATGCAAGATAAAAAAATCTATGTCATACGTAAAAATGACTTTCCTTATAATGATAGCTGGATGGAAATTTCAGGGTATGGCGATATTCATGCAACATATACAGACAAAGAAGCTGCAATTAACCATTGGAAAAAATTGATTCAAATTTTTTTGAAAGAAGATGGTGGGGATTATTTAAAATTTAACCAGCTTTTTCACTTAAAAACCAATCCAAAGCTTATAGATGAATTAGATCAATATGTGATTCAATGTTGTAGAGAATCAATATTTATTGATGATCCTAATCAAACAGATGCAATGTTACCAGATACACTTAGTCTAGATCAGTCAATCGAATTTTTAAAAAGGGCAAACTTACTTCCATATGAAGTATTTGAATATTCCGATAGAGAAATATTTTCTTTAATTTGGCTCATTGAAGAAAAAGATTATTTAAGAAAATGGCATAATAATTCTCTGATTTTTGGGACATCTATAGAAAATCTTTTTAAAAATATTTCTATCGATTATTTATATAGTGCCCTACAAGAAACTTTGGAAAAGCACAAATTATCGATTGATCAACTTACTGATAGTCCTCAATTATTACTTAACTTAATCCAACAAAAACCATATAACAAATATGTACACTATGACCCAAATACACGAATGATAGAACTAGAAGAATGGGATGTTTTTGTGAATATTTTTCATACACCTAGTATTACAAATTTTGAAATTTCAAATCTGAATACATTATTAAAACATCCAATTTTTCAAATACATGAAGTTTATTTTAATACTTTAATTAAACTCAATTCCGATGAAATATTATTAAATGAGTAATGAATTATGAGCAACATCAAATACATTATTCGTCATAATGACTTTGCTTATAATGATGAATGGTATGAAACAAGTTTCCCATTGGCAGGCATAATTCAAGCCATTTACACAGATAAAGCTGAAGCCGAAACTGAATATAAAAAGCTCATTGTTTCAGCCTTATATGGCCATGATGATTTATCTAATTTTGATATAGGCAATGGTTATGCTGCTGAGGAAACTTATCAGGAATTAGAACAATTTGTCTTTAAAAAAACAGGTAAAGAATACGAAATAGATGATGGAATACCTGAACTGAATATAGATGATGCCTTTAACTTCGCTCAAATCTCAGGAATTCTCTATTATCAACTAATTGAAATAGATGATAATAAACCAATCTATATCATTTGGTTCAACGCGGAACAAGATTACTTAAGGGGCGATCATAATAATATTTTTGAAAGTCAGGATGAAAATTTTAATGATCTTGAGTCAGATCAATTTATGTTCTTATTTGAAGATTATTTTGAAGAATATATTTTTAATCAGCGTTTTGATGAACTCAGTGATAGCCCTGAATTATTAAAAGCACTTGTTCAAAGTATCTCTGCGATTACTTATGATAAGCAAGATGAAATTATTACAGAAATAGACTGGGTAGATTTAACATTTATCCAACTTAAAGCACTCAATGCTTTGTTAATTCAACCTTTTATCGAAATACGTAAAATCAATTTAGAACAGTTATATCAAATTACCTGTGAATAATAGATTTGTATGAGCACCTATATCTGACTGAAATCAAATTTAGGTGCTTTTATTCTCCGAAAATCAAAACCCCAACTGCTTACTAATCAAATCTTTCATGATTTCTTCAGCACCGCCACCGATCATATTTACTTTGACTTCGCGATAAATACGCTCAGATTTAGTCCCTCGCATAAAGCCCATGCCACCTAGAGTTTGCACTGCCGCATCTGCACAGAACTGCATGGTTTGGGTTGCGATATTTTTTGACATACAAATTTGTGCAATTAAATCACTGCCCTGTAGTTCAGCCTGCCCCATACGATAAGCAGTATCCTCCAATAATGCCCGAGTTGTGGTTAAACGCGTCGCCATATCAACCAACTTATGACGTACCACTTGATGATCAACTAAGCGTTTTCCAAAAGTCTTCCGCGCTTTAGACCACTCTAAAGCCTCTTGATAACAGACCAAGGCATAACCATAGGCCATAGAGGCCAACCAAAAGCGTTCCATATTGAAGTTTTTCATAATGACCTTAAAACCTGCATTTTCTTCACCAAGAAGATTTTCTACAGGGACTTTGACTTGGTCAAAATGCAAATGAGCAGTATCCGATGCCCACCAGCCCATTTTCTTTAAAGGTGATTTAGTAATGCCTTCACTATGTGCATCGACCAATAACATCGAAATACCACTCGCACCTTTATTTTCAGGATCAGTTCTCACCGCTACCGTATAATAATCTGCACGCATACCTGATGTAATAAAGGTTTTTTCACCACTCACCAAATAAAAATCACCTTCACGGATTGCTTTGGTTTGTAATGCAGCAACATCTGAACCGCCGCTTGGTTCGGTAATCGCAAGTGCAGAAATTTTTTCGCCTGAAATAATTTGTGGCATCACCTTGTCACGAATATGTGGCTGAGCAAAATGATGAATTGGTGGTGTACCAATGGTATGAATCATCAAAGAAATATGTACGCCACCAGAGCCTGCTTTGGCTGTTTCGACTGCGGCTAAGAACACATGAAATGCATCTGCATCTGAGATTCCCCCATGCTCATCATCAAAGCCTAAACCCAATAGACCAATTGCAGCAGCCTTTTGATAAAGCGCACGAGGAAAAGTTTCAGCCTCATCCCATTCATTCACAAAAGGAGAAATCTCTTTTTCAACAAATTTCTTCACACTGTCTGCAAATGCACGATGCTCAGCGGTGTAGTAAATCGGGTTATTTAAATGATCCATATCTTGTTGTTCCCTGTTTATTTTTATTGCGATTTATTGTGTACAGTTCTAGTTTAATCCATTCTCGATATTCTAATAGCCCAATTGACGACTCGCGAGGTCTTTCATAATTTCTTCCGCCCCACCACCAATCATATTGACTTTAACATCACGGTAAATCCGTTCAGACTTAGTGCCTCGCATAAAGCCCATGCCCCCTAAAGTTTGTACAGCTGCATCGGCACAAAATTGCATGGTTTGAGTGGCCACATTTTTAAGCATACAGATTTGCGCAATTAACTCATTGCCCTGCATTTCAGGCTTCCCTAAGCGATAAGCAGTATCCTCCAACAAAGCAAGTGTTGTGGTTAAGCGAGTCGCCATATCGACTAATTTATGCCGAACCACTTGATGATCAACTAAACGTTTACCAAAGGTTTTTCGTTCTTGTGCCCATTCCAATGCTTCTTCATAACAGGCTAATGCAAAACCATAACTACTGGCAGCAAGAAAAAACCGCTCCATATTGAAGTTATTCATAATCACAAGGAAACCCATATTTTCTGCCCCCAACAAATTGCTTGCAGGAACACGAACTTGATCAAAATGGAGATGAGCTGTATCCGAAGCCCACCATCCCATTTTGTCGAGTTTTGATTTGCTTATGCCGTCACTATGGGCATCCATCAATAACATCGAGATACCATTCGGGCCTTTGGCATCAGGATCTGTACGTACTGCAACGGTATAATAATCAGCACGAATGCCCGATGTAATAAAGGTTTTTTCGCCACTGACAATATAGTCTTGACCATCCCGCACAGCTTTGGTTTTAAGTGCTGCCACATCAGACCCACCCGTGGGTTCAGTAATCGCCAACGCTGAAATTTTTTCGCCTGCTAAAATTTGAGTCAGTACAGTTTGTTTAATCTCATCTGAAGCAAAATGATTGATCGGAGGTGCGCCAATCGAGTGTGACAATAAGGAAGCACATAAACCACCTGAACCTGTTTTGGCTAACTCAATCGAAGATAACAACACATGAAAAGCATCGGTTTCTGGAATTCCCCCATAGTTTTCGTCAAAACCTATCCCCAATAAGCCGATATCTGCGGCTTTTTTATAAAGTTCTTTTGGAAAGGTTTCTGCCTCTTCCCATTGATTGATATGTGGCATTAATTCTTTTTGAACAAACTTTCGAATGGAATCTGCAAATGCAAAATGCTGATCTGTATAGTAAATTGGATTATGCTTCATCTTGATTTGCTTCCCAGCATTATTTTGAAAAACTTATACTGACAGATTTTATTTAATTTAAAGTTGCAGAAACGATCAATTTGTATTTAAAAACATGTCATTTTTGATCAAAACTCATATATTAATTTCAGATTCATGATCAAAAATCCGTTACACTGTTAGTAATTTCCTTTTAATTTTTAGCTCTATAAATAATGGCGACATTGAATCAATTTTTATCACGTTTTAACCCTGCAACCATTCAAAGAAGCTTGAGTTATGTCAAAAAAATTGATCTAAAATCCTTAGAGGTCTACCCTGATCGGGATAATTTAGTCATCGAAGCACAAATTCAGGGAACGGATTATTATGAAACGGCTGTTATCTATAATCCTTTAACCAATAAAATTGTGGATACCGACTGTAGTTGCCCTGTTGGTTACGATTGTAAGCATTCGGCTGCACTTGCACGTTATTTTTATGATCAACAACTTTCAAACCCAGCTGCACGTCAAAAACTAAACCCATTAGACCAAGCTCAAACCACAACAAATAGCTCTACCCACACTACGGCAAAAGCTTGGCTCGCTCAATTTAAACAACAATTGGCACAAGTTCAACGCACTGAAACGCCAGTACAGCACCAACTTATTTATATTTTCCAACCAAAAAATAACACCGCCAAATTACAACTTAGTGTTTTTAAAGTTCGTCGTAACAAAGATGGAAAAATTAGAGATACCGCGCTCTACACCAGCTATGACAATGTATTAAATGAACGTCTTAAAGTGAGTAAAGAAGAAAAGAAAATCTTTAGTCATTTGTACTTTTTCGCTAAGCTAAATTTTAGCGATGTTCATTTTTATCCAGCGTCATGGGATATTTCAGGAATCTATCAAGAACATCTAAGAACGGCTATTCAAAGTAGCGTTTGTTACGCACTAGATGTACAAAGATTACCTTTAACATGGTCTGACCAAGTTTATAAAATTGAATTCAACTGGCAAACGCGTACAGAACAGCAAACAGAAAAACTCAAGGCACAATTTTTTGATGAAAATCATCTAGAGATTTCACCTGACCATGCTGAACAAATTTATATTATTCATTCTCATCCATTAAGTTATCTCGATACCCTTAAAAACCAAGTCGGTGTACTTGAGTCTTTATATTCTAGTGAAATGATCGAAGAATTGCTGAATATGCCACAAATGCCTGTGGAATTAATGGCTGAATTTGAACAAGTGATTCAACCCTATGCATTTTTTGAAGATTTACCTCAAGCGCCATTTACACAAAGTATAGAAATATTAAAAGGCAAACCCACACCTATTTTACGTTTTGGAACACATCCGCAATATGATCGTCTTGGTCATATGCATCATTATGCAATTGCTGAAATTGAATTTGAATACTCAGCTGGACGAATTAAAGCAGGTTTCCCTGATGACAGTTTCATTATCAATATTGATGAAAAAGCGGTTCGTCAACAACGCGATTTAGTTGCTGAAAAGAAACATATTGATGAATTAATTCATTCAGTTAAATCCATGCAACGGATTAACAAGCTACCAAAGAGCAAACGCCCTGCTTTTGATGACATCAGTGAAAACTCAATTGTTTATGCAGATCCCATGGCTTGGGTTGAGCAGCTGGTTCCTGAAAATAAAATCGAAGGTCTCGGCTGGAAAGTTGAACATACCCTAGATAGTCAGTTCAATTTAAGTGCAACACAAAACCTGCAACTCTCATTGAATGAATCTGAAAAAAAACAAGACTGGTTTAATGTCGGTGCGACGATTCAGGATATGAATGGCAACACCTATAACCTGATTGATCTTCTTGGCTATGCAATACAGCATAATCCACATCTTTTAGAAGATGACTATATTGAAAAAATGGATAGTGACAGCTTCTTAATTGTTCATTTAAAAGAAGCTCAAACTCAACTGGCACTTAGAAATCAAGAAATTAAGCCCATTCTGATCTATTTAAAAGAAATTTTACGACATCCTGAATCTGCAACATTAGATCAATACGATGCCGCTCAATTCTTAGATTTACAGCATCATTTAGGCATGCCTTGGCGTACCAATGAGCGTCTGAAAATATTTGCTGAAAAGCTTCAAAATAGTTATCAAGATCAAATCTGTACACCACAAGGTTTCCAAGGCGAACTACGCCCATATCAACAACAAGGTTTAGCATGGCTACAGTTTTTACGCGAAACTGAACATGGCGGTATCCTTGCCGATGATATGGGACTCGGTAAAACTGCACAAACACTTGCACATATTCTATTAGAAAAGCAGGCAGGCCGATTAAATCAACGCCCAGCCTTGATTATTGCACCAACATCTTTAATGCATAACTGGCGTAAAGAAGCGGAGAAATTCACCCCTGAATTAAAAGTTTTGGTCTTACAAGGACATGACCGAGTTGAGCATTTTCAAGAGATTAAAAATGTAGATATTGTGCTCAGCACCTACCCGCTTTTGGGCCGTGATGAAGAATTTTTACTGCCCTATCAATATCATTTATTGATTTTAGATGAAGCGCAAAACATTAAAAACCCTCGGGCCAAAGCCTCTCAAATTGTACGACAAATCAAAGCAAAACATCGTCTATGCTTAACTGGCACACCGATGGAAAACCATTTGGGCGAATTATGGTCATTGTTCCATTTCTTGATGCCTGGTTTTTTATATAGTCAGGAATTGTTTAATAAAAAATATCGTAACCCTATCGAGAAACATGCAGATCTTCAGGTTAAAACCAAGCTCATTTCTCGTATTAAACCGTTTATGTTGCGTCGTTTAAAAACAGAGGTGGCGAAAGAGCTTCCTGAAAAAACCACGATTGAAGTAAATATTGATATGAATGAACAGCAATCCAAGCTCTACGAAGCTGTTCGTGCAACAATGCAAAAGAATATTCGTGAGTTGATTGCAGCTAAAGGCTTCCATCGTAGTCAGATTCAAATTTTAAGTGCATTACTTAAGCTTCGACAAGTTTGCTGCCATCCAAGCCTTTTACAACTTGATCAAGTCAAGAATCAAAATGTTGAATCAGCAAAATTAGATCATTTATTGGAAATGGTTCAAGATATGGTTGAGGAAGGACGTAAGATTTTAATCTTCTCTCAATTCACCACGATGCTACAACTTATTGAAGAGCATTTAAAAGCCTTAAATATTCGAAATGTAAAACTTACTGGACAAACCAAGAAACGTGATGAAGTGATCACGGCATTCCAAGCAGGCGATATTCCTGTTTTCCTCATCAGTTTAAAAGCAGGCGGTGTCGGGCTTAATCTCACTGCTGCTGATACAGTGATTCATTATGACCCTTGGTGGAATCCAGCCGCTGAAGATCAAGCGTCTGATCGTGCATGGCGTATTGGTCAAGATAAACCTGTATTTGTTTATAAGTTGATTACCAACCAGAGTATTGAAGAAAAGATTTTAGCCTTACAGAAAAATAAAGCTGATCTTGCCAAATCTATTCTAAGTATTGATCATGAAAATGAAGTGAAATTGTCTGAAGATGATGTCATGAGTTTATTGGATTGAAACTTTAAAGATAAGGTGTGGAATTTAACAAAAGTTAGATCTAACGCATCAATACGAAGAAACCCCGTCACCATGATGGGGTTTTGTTTTTTATACCTACATTGTTTTAGAATCTATAGACTTCTAAATACGGCTGCTTCACTTTACTGCATCGTTAGCTTTCCCAACTTAAATGATCCAAATTACCGTGATCATCTGTTTTAACGACGATTAACTGATCAGTTAAGTCTCTATTTGTAGTGTAATCAAAGACAGCAAAATACGATGTATCATACTTTCCATCTGGATAAAGCCCAACTCTTGTTAAATATAATTTGGTTAAAAACTGCTGTGCTTTGTCTATTGGATTAGAAATCCCAATTTTTTCTAAGAAATCATCGCCTAATTCTTCAATATGAAAATCCACATATTCTTTAACAGTCCCTTCCTTTTCATTTTCAAAATCTTGTTGAATATAATCTTGGTTTTTTTGATCAAATTTTTCTATATTTTCAATAAAAGACTTAACTCGTTCAAAAGTTTCTACATCTAAAGTATTCGCTTCAAAATTTAAATCAACTTGAACGGCTTTGCCATTAAGCTCAAGATCAACTTGGTAATATTCTTCTAGTGATTCTAATTGCAGTGTTCCAAAATGCGGCAAGGTGTATTCTGGCATTTTTTATATTCCTATATTTTTTACATATTAGATAAAGCAATTAATTTATCATTTAATAATAAAAAATTCTTGGTCTAGATTTTATATTTATGTCTTTAAAAATAATAAAACACTTAAAATAATACGCATA